>CAZLOQ010000016.1:0-59560 GCA_964561125.1 uncultured Chitinophaga sp.
AGTGGCCCGCGCGAGAGCCGCGCTGAATAAGGTCCCATCTGAATGAGACACTACATTAGCACGATTCTGGCCACCCGAGACATCACAACCGCGATCAAAGCCGGCGACACGATCACATCGATCACCGCAGGGACCTTCATTGCGGGCGATATCGAATCGAAGAACGGTTCCATCCTGAATGTGACCGCCACATCGCAGCGGATCAGCGGCAACATCACCGCCAACCTCAACATCGGCACAATCACGGCATACACCAATCGCATCGGAAACACCACGACGACGCTGGGCAGCATCGGAAACATCACCGCAACCACCGGCAAGATCGACGGTGAGATCAGTGGATTCAAAGGTCTTGGCAATATCACGGCAGGCACCAGCATCCTGAAGAGCATCACCGCCGCTGGCGCAGGAGCCAGCGCCGGCAACATCCGAGCTGGTGCCGACACTGCGGGAAACATCGCAGGGGCAATTTTCGTGAATGGAAATATCCAGTCTGTTGTTGCGACAGCGGTGCAGGACAATCAACTTCCCACAGGATCCACCGCCGTCCCCATGGTTGTTGCCATGCCAGGTGGAGGGAAACCGCCACGGCAGAATGTCGTTTGGCCGGTTCTTTACACGGGCGGAAACATCGCAGGCGGCGTATTCGCTGCTGGTAGTATTTTCGACGTGAAGGCACACGGAAACATTGCAGGCTATGTGACTGCCGGTGCACAGCTTCCGAAAATTACTGGCTATAAGCGAATTTCCGCGGACCTCACAGCAGAATCTGGAGGAACCTCAGTAACGACATACGGCGAACTCACTGGCGACATTACAGTTCCAGGATTCGCCACTATTTGGGCCTACGACGATGTCTCCGGCACCATCAGCATCTCTGATGGCGGATTCAAGCTGACAACCTGGGGCAGCTTCCTTTCGTCTGGCGAGTCTACAAGCAAATTTGATGTGGATGTGTGGGCCTATGACAAAGTGACTGCCAGCCTGATCAAGAGTATCGAAGGCAACGCCCGAGTTACAGGCCTTGATTCGATTGACTCGATCATACGTGGAAAGCTGAACGCAATCGCGGTGACAAATGGTTCCCTGGCTGGCTCAGTTGATGCACAAACCAGGAACGGTTTTATGTCAGCGTTCGACGATTCCACGATGTCAATCGAAACGGGTCGAGATGCCATCGTTGCAATTGACGGGAATCTGTCCGCAGAAATCAAGGCTGACGGGGCAACCCGAACTGTCGTCAAGTCACTCACAGGGTCCGCAATATTTGTCGGTTATTCCAATTTGAACAGCGTATGGAATACTGAACTGTATCTGGGGAGTGCCTACATCAATGTGTTGAACGATGTGCAGCGGGTCACCGTTAAATCTCTATTAGGGTCAGTCTATCTTGAGTCGGCCAACGTGATGGATTCGAGAGTGGTTGCGGAGCGCGGTGCAATCGCTGTAAACGCCCATGGCCATGTAACTGGAGTCAGAATTCTTGCTGATGACCTTGCTGCCCTTTACGCATCAGGAACCATTAACGCAACAAATGTCACCTCCGTAAACAATGGAGTCAGTGTCATCGGAATTAACGGCGTTATTGGACGATTCGAATCCTTTGATCCAACAGAAGGCACAGGAAATGTGGCCGTTACGTCCCACAATGGGATTTCCGGCACAATCAAGTCGGTCGCAGGAGTCGTGCGTACAAGTGTTTATGGTGATCAGAATGCAATCGTCACCGCTGGACTTCGATCAATCATGAACGTGTGGGGGAACATCAATGGTGAAATAACGACCGGGGGAATTACTGCGTTTGCCCGCAAGGACATCAGCTCGACGATCACCCTGAATGCTGGAGCAAGTGCCCTCGCACAGTCGGTCAGTACCGCGGAATTAGTCGCAGGTGGGAAAGTTGATGGCAGCGTCACAGACGCGACCAATCGGACACAGTACGCGACCGTGCGTGCATTGGGAGACGTCACAGGCAACGTGAAGATCAAGGGGCAGATCTATGTCCTGGCGAATAATGTCAGCGGTGACATCGAAAGCACTTCCCGGGGTATCAATATTCACGCGGCCGGTAATGTGACTGGAAACGTGCACGCGGTTAGTGATGTCAACATCTTTGTCGGTCACAACATTACCGTTCCAGGAGGAGCTGGCAATAGCGGCCGATCTGACGACCAGGCACCGGTGTCTTCAAAGCAGGGCTCCGTAAGACTGGCTGCGATGGGAACGATCATGGCAGGTGTCTCTGCCGGAAAAACGATTGATGCGTTGGCAGGACGGGAGATTACTTCAACCTCGGGACATGCAGGAACGGGCGGCAGCTTCATTGCGTTCGGAGTGGTTTCCGAGGCAACTCTTGAGTCGGATAGTGGCGATGTGTTTGTGTTTGCTGGTGGTAGTTTGAGCGGCTCCTTTACAACCAGGTCAGGTGGCGTCAGAGCGCTCGCGCTGAGCGATCTGACGGGAATCTTTTCCGGTTCCGAGGAAGTGGATGTTACTTCGTATGGATCCGTAGACAGTGCTCAGCTCTCTGGTGACAGCGTTTATCTCTTCGGACTTCAACAGGCCGACGGAATTTTGAATGGCCGAAGCGCCGCTTCCATTGAGTCGTCATACAACGTCCTCGGGACTGTCAATGCGGCGGTGGCTGTGGCGGTCGCGGGATATGACTCAACTGTAAACCTTGACAGCAGTCGCTCGTCGACCGTTGTTGCGGGCGGAAGCGTATCGGGGATCATCGAATCCAACGGAACAGCTTCGGCCATTTCCGCTTCCCGGGGTTCTACGGAAGGAGGCGTAAGCGCTCGCGTTGAAGGAAAAGTATCTGCTGAGTCGATTACCCTGGGAGGGTCAGTTTCCGGCCTGGTAAAATCCACACTGGGATCAGCTTTTGCGTTTGCCGGAAAGAACGTCACCTCAACAATCGATGGAAAGACATCTGCAACAGCCATCGCCATCCTTGATGTTTCCGGAGGTGAAGTAAAATCAATCGGCCCTGTCAGAGCTTTTGCCTATGGCAACGTCGGTTCGAAAGTCAGTTCGGAGTCGGCAACCGCATTTTCGATTGCCGGCAACAATATCACAGGAAATGTCAGAGCGTCGAAGAACGCCATCGTCGCAGCAGTCAGTGGAACAGTGAGCGGAACTGTTTCCTCAACGGACGGATCATCCATCGTGATTGGCATGGATGGCATTTCCGGCACCATCACGTCGCATCGCCATTCTGTCGCTTTGAGTTCTGGAGCGATCAGCAGCAGTGTGACAGCAAACAACAGTACCGCGATTGTTGCGTCGCTTGGTGGCGAAGTGACAGGAGACGTTGATGCAGCAGACTACGCGATCGTCGTGGCATTCGACGAAGTCTCCGGGAATGTCTCCGCTGATAAGTCCATTGTGGTCGTCTCCCTTGCGGATGTTTCCGGAGAAATTGACGCCGAGGAATATGCCGTCGTACTGGCAGGCGGAAATGTTTCTGCTCCCGTGACGGCATGGAATGGCGTACTCGTTGCTTCACTTGGAAACGTGACTGGCTCTGTAACGGCGGAAAATGGATCGGCGATCGTTCTGGCGCTGGGGAATGTGACGAATTCCGTGACGGCAACTGGTCTCGTCGCAATTATCGCCCTTGGCGACGTTACAGTTACCGTGGCACAATCCCAGGACGCGATTGTGATCAGTGGCGGCAAAACAGAATTCAAACCTGTTGCACCAGAGAATTCAGCAGAGGCCTTCGACCCCAGCCAGCCGGGCGGAACTGCGTCGCGCGATTTCGTGATTTCCGGTCTCGGAAATGTCCGTGGAAACGTTCAGAGCGGTCGAGACCTCGTCCTCGTGAGTATGGGCTCCGTCTCTTCGAACGTCAGCTCGCAGGGGGACGCTGTTATCTATGCGTTTGACGGATTCTTCAGCCCGATTCCCGAGCAATTACCAACTGTCACAGCAGCCGGGGACGCAATACTCATCATGGCAGGGCGAGGCTCCGCAGAAGTTACAGCAGGCAAAAACGCAGTCATTGTTTCATTGGGCTCAGCCGCGAACTCCGTGGTCACTGGCGGCGAACTGGCAGCGGTCATCACATTGGGATCCGGAAAAAACCTTTCGATCAGCGGGCGAACGGCCGCTTTGGCATCGACTTACGGCGATTTCTCAGGGAGTGTAACCTCCTCTGAAGGTGTTGCGGTGGTGGCGACGATTGGAGACGCCTTTGATGCTGACATTCACGGAGCACTCAGTGCCGTGGCGGTTACCGTGGGCTCCTTTGATGGGACCGTGACCGCAGATGAAGAAGACGCCGGGATCATTTCCCTGTTGAATGCCAATGGTGAAGTTCACGCAGGACGCAGCGCCTTGGTTCTGTCGGACGGAATTGTCAACACCACAGTCACGGCCGGGGAGGATCTTCTCATCTGGGCTCGCGGAGACGTTCATGGAAGTTACCACGCAGGCCGTGACGCAGCAGTGATTTCGCACGGAGCCTGGGATGCTGAACTTCGCGCTGATCGGGATGTCGTGTTTGTCTACGGTCGAGACTCCGTCCGCGGCAGCATTACTGCAGGCCGGTGGATTGGAGATGGCAGCCAGTCCGTACCGTCGGATCCAACGCTGATCGACGATGTTTTTTCACGCGGCGAAATTCTTGCCCAGATCCTCGCCGGAACTTCAGCCAGCAGCGATCCCGACAAAGGCCGAATCGGAACCATTGGTGCCATTGGCGATGTTGCGGGTGTGATTTCTGCAAAAGAGATCGGGCGGATTCGGTCCGGTGGCGCTGTCACCGCCAGCTTGAATGTGAACGGTACAGCATTCGATGCGGGAAATGCCGGCACTGCGGGCACCGTCATTCAGCAGAATCAGTCAAACCTTGCCACTTTGGTTCCTGAACCAGTACTGGACCCCTCGGCCCGTGATGAAATCCTGGCAGACGAGGCCGCTGAGCGAGATGCGGCGAATACCCAGCGTGATCAGATTGCAATTGAACTCGACGCCTCGAAGCTGGTTGTGAATACCCTGCGTCAGCAGATTCTGAATGAGCTGGCCGAAGACCGCGAAGCAATCCGCAGTGCGGTGGACCTGGTGAAAATTCTCGCTGACCTGGCCGTTGCCGCAGCTCAGCAGGCTGAGGCCGGAAAGCTGACGGAGACTCGGCAATATATTGAAACGCTGTATCAAAAGCGTGAAGCGGGTTACCTGAAGCAGCAGCAGGATTGGGAGCAGGTTGTACAGAATGCTCAATCGATTCTGGAGGAGGCCGCACGCGAATGGAACGACCTGAGGTTGAAGGCTCAATCTGCACTGGAGCAGGGAGATCAGGATCAGTTACGGTTCCGGAATCTCGCCCTTGCGAGGGAACAAGAGCGGCTTCGGGAGCACATCGACCGGTGGAAACGCGACCTGGACGATCTCCGTAACAGGGGTTCATCGATTGATGGAGCAATCCTGCTCGACAGAATCCAGTTGGCCCTCGATATCTTCGGATTCGTTCCCGTTCTTGGTGCCGGACCGGATGCGATCAACGCCATCATCTCCGCTGGCCGAGGCAACTGGGGCGACGCAGCCATCAATCTCGTCGCGATCATCCCGTTCTGGGGCGACGGTGCGAAGGCCGGCAAAATGCTCGCCAAAGCCGGACAGGAGGGAGTGCAGCATGTGGATGAGGTTGGTGCAGTTGTCAACGCGGTTGCGAAGAACGGAGATAGCATAAAACTCCTGGACAAAGCAATTGATTCATGGTGTTTCTCTCCTGACACGCTGGTCGCTGCGGAATCAGGGAAAAAAGCAATTCGGGAGATTGAACCGGGCGAACGGGTGTTTGCGTATGACTACGGCGCGGGGCGGTTTGTACTGGCAGACGTGCTGCAGCGGCATGAGAATTTGTACTCAGGTCCGTGGGTTACGTTTTCCGCGAATGGCGAAAACATCGCGCTGACGGCCAATCACCCGATCTGGGTGGTCGATGGCGATGGTCTGTCAGATCGGGCTGCCCCGGAGCACCTCGACATCCGAGAAGACGAGGGCAAATCGCTTGTCGGGCGCTGGATCAACTCGCAGGACCTGCGGGTGGGCGATGTGCTGCTGTCGAGAACCGGCGGCAATCTTGTCATCGAGCGTGTCGAAGTCTCGGACTCGGTGAACGCCCCGGTCTGCAACCTGACGGTTCGCGATTACCATACGTTTCTGGTGGGGGCCGATGAATTGCTGGCCCATAATTTAAGCTGGTGCGAGCTTCTGGAAAAGAAGTGGGGGCGAGAGAAGCCACAAGAACTGATTGAGCTTGCTGAGAAATACGGCTATGACCTCAAGTACATCCACGGCCACCATATCGTGATGAAAGGTGCGAATGATATCTGGAGCGCAGGGGCACGCGAGATTCTTGAGGAATACGGGATCAAGGTGATCTACAACCAAACTCAGCTTGCAGCGGCGAGCAAGGATGAGCTCTTCAATCTGGCGTTTGCGTTGAACAATCACCGCGGCATTCATTCCAATGCGTATGCCAAGGCGGTGTGGGAGAGGCTGAAAAAAGTCGTGGATGAGGGACTTGCCGATGAACTAAGCAAAAGTGAAATCGCCGATGGGCTGAAGGATGCGTTGCAGAAAATGCGGGAGATCCTTGAGAAAGGCGACATCTTTTGGCCGGGATATTGATGTGATTGCGAATTTGTGTGGAGACTTTATGGACACTATAGAAGCCGAAAAGCTGCTATCTCAGGCAATTGTCAGGAGTGACCTCGATAAAGCGAAGCTGGCTTTGGCGTCGGGACATCATTTCGGAGATTCACGTGGGCCGGATTCTGAACCTTGGCTCTTGCGTGCGGCCACCAAGGGTTTTGTTCCGATCATTTCCGCCATGCTGGACGCTGGCTTCAACATCAACGCAGTACGTCTGCCGGAGAAATCAACGGCGCTGAGTATTGCGATCGGTTTTGATCAGGACGAAGTGGTTGAACTGCTTCTTCGTCGGGGCGCTGATGTTTCCATTGGTCGACCATTGATCGGCGCCTTAAATCCGCGAAAAACAGCCGAGCGTCGTCTGCGTTACGTCGAACTGCTCGTTGAACACGGCGTGGATGTCAATCAGCGGTATGACCTTTTCGGTGATCCGAACAAGCAGTTCACAGCACTGGACTGGACGAAAGACCCAGCCGTGATCAAGTACCTCAGGTCGCACGGTGCAAAGACGCTGGAGGAACTCAGGGCGGAACAGGGACAAGCAATCGGTCCGTCCGCTGAACAGAAAGAACCTCTTTCCGCTGCGGACGAAGTCATTCGTTTCTTCGGCGACAACTTCGGCACTGTGGACCAGCGTTCTCTGATCGAAATCGTTCCCACTGGACATCCGATTGCGATTCACGTGATCATTCCGGAGGGGAATCGCAAAGATCTCACGCTGTTCACAACCGGGCTTTCCGAAAAACCAATGGCGACGCCTCGCGGACAGGAGGAATTTGCGTTCGCGGAATTGTTCATCCAGTTGCCGGGCGACTGGCCATATGGATCGGACTGTCCGCCCGACAAAGCGTGGGTGATTCACTGGCTGCGCAGGATCGCTCAGTATCCCCACGACAACAACACATGGCTCGGAGGTCCCCTGACGGTCATCGACAACGAAGATCCGCCTCAACCACTGGGACCGGGTGTCAGGTTCACCTCATGGATGTTACTGGCTGAGAAATCCTTCAAACGGACCGACGGCAAGGAAGTGCAACTCTATCGGCTGACTCCGCTCTACCGCGACGAACGCGATTTGGAACGCCAACAAGGTGCCCCGGCGTTGCTGAGGGCCTTTGATCGCTCCAGCGTCCCGTTCATCGTTGATATGAATCGCGAGAGCGTGACAAACACGCACGACTCGTAGCGGCAATTACGAACAAAGGAAATCCGCTTCTCGACGAAATGGCGATTGCCGCGCACATGGCCCATGTGGATCTTATTCCGATTCGGGCGGGCCGCCGGACAAAACATTCACTGCGGCCGAGGTACGCGGATTGACTCAGAACTCTGCGAAAACACGTGCTCAGCGACGCATTTTCCCGGCTTACCGGCTTCCTGCGAACGAAGCGTAGACCGCGTCATGCCAGTCAATCGCCTGCGGGAGCGAATGGTTTCGTGCCCACCAGACAGCGTTTCGCTCGATGTCCTGATGAGCCCGCTCGCTGATAACAAGCCGCAACGTCATCGCGACAGTCGTGCAAGAGATTCGCTGGTTTGGGCACGCGATTCATTCAGCGACATTCCCCGACCAGCACGCATGTCATCCAGCCCCTGCTGAACTGCAGCTTCGTCTTCATCACGCTGCCTCTGCAAAGCAGCCATCGCCTGCTGATGTATGGTCTGATCGACGAGAACATCGACTTTGTGCGTTCTCGGATCGACGAACGACAGCGGATCACTGCTCTGGTTCAGCGCGTCAGACTGTTCAGCTGTGCCTTCTGCTTTGATCTTTGCATTATCTCACACGAACGCCGCGTAAGGCAAGCAGAAGATTCAATCCCAGGTGCCTCAAGTCAACAGTTTCCTTCAGACAGAATCCCGTGATTTCAACCAGCAACAGCGCAGACCGCCAAAGAAGCCTGCTGAATGAATGCCGTCGCCGGGTTGCCGTGCGGAGGCTTTCGCGACGCCGCCGCGTGGCGACGAGCGATTCGTGTTTCTACAATTCTTTGATGCCACATGTCAGCAAATGATCGTGGTTTCGGATGGATTTGAGGAATCGCCAGACGTGTATCTGATATTGCTGACGTTCCAGTTGAGATCATCATGATCCAAATCAGCAAACCAGATTTCCCGATTGGCCAAACTTCTGGCCACACCAGCGGCTCTGATACTTGCCGTCGGCATCGAAGTCCGACCGGCACGACAGGTCAAAGTGGAGTCTTACTAGCCACTGGTCCGGCAGCAGGGAATCGAGTTCTGATTCCGGCAGTTCCCTGAAAGCGAACCGCAAACAGAACCCTCGGCACCACTGGCGGCACCTCTCCGAAAGCATAGTCGCACAACTCTATACACAGTAACGAGTTACGCGATTTCGCGACCGGTCTTGAAAACCGGAGTACCCTCACGGGTACCCAGGGTTCGAATTCAGTCTCTCCGCTTCGGCAAGACACTTCAAAACGCAGTGTTTTCCCAAGAAACCCCGAGTTTTCTCGGGGTTTCTTGGCGTTTACGGCCCCGGCTTTTGGCGAGTATCTGTCGCCTTGTCCCCGGCTGTCAGGAGTGCAAAAAGGGGGAAACTGTGACAATACGAGGAAAACTGAATGGCACCAATACGGGCACCTCGGCACCACTGACGGCACCTTTTTTCTGGCTTTTTTGTGGCAGCACCGGTTTGAGAAACCGGTGAGTTGCCGGGGCTCAGCACCCACCCTGCCAGCAGATTCTGAGTTGTAACCGATCAGGACAAGATGCACCCCGTTCTGACTCGCAAGGACAGGATGGGTAGGCGTGTAACGCGTGCGGGATTCGCGTGGGAACGTGGGTTGTTGGCAAGTTCGAAACGTTTGCAATCACCGGGCTGGCGCGAGTGATTGTCCATGTGAAAACCGGCCGGTCGTCAGCTCCGGTGCATTGCATTGTTAGCCGCTCCCTTTGGCTTCAGTAGGGAGAAGTTGTCCGATGAACGAATCGAAATCAGGCACCTGTCCCATTACGGCATCCCATTCCATGGGCGCAAATGGCACGGCACAAACTGGGTATGGCTGACCATGGCGTGCATCAAAGCCGATCATGTCGGTCCCACCATTGTCTCCGATCCCGACGAAGCCGGGCAACCACCGCTGAACCTCATAGTCCCGATTGTACTCGACAGCCGTCCGTGCTGGCCAGACACGAACATAACTCGGATATCCGCTCAACATTGCGGTGCCCCGTCGCTCAATCGGAGCAGGATGAGGTATACCGCTGGCAGCGGCACTGGCGACGCGGCTACAAGGTCGGCAATGTCCTGCTCTGAGGCAGGCGGATTACCGTCCCACTGATGTCCACCGTCAACCAATAATGCTCACAGTTCCATGCATCTCCTCGCAGCTAACAAATATTCGACCGCAAAACGCCGCCAAGTCTCCATCGCAGTTTCGCGGTCGAATCTGCAAATGTCAATCCTGACGTGTCATGCTCGTACGCCGGCGTCGCTCGAATTGCTGATCCAGTTGCCTTGCTACACCGCAAACGGAGTCTGTGCCATGCCGCAAGTGCCAAATCCGCCCGGCGATCGCAAAAAGCATGCCTGCCCCTGCGACTCATGTTGCTGGCGTCTGCGGGCGTTCAATGATTGATGCGAGTTCCTTCGGTTTTCGCACCGCACTGATCCGCGCGAATCCGCCATGTTCCGTCCAGCTCTGGTGACTCACAGAGTTCCGTCGCAAAGAAAAGAATTCTTCTCCCACTTCGTCACTTGTTCCTCATTTCGCGTAGCTCTCCAGCCAGCGACTGCACGATTCTGCACTCTTTTGCAGCGAGCTGCGATGAACACACCCCGCTCCCGGCGTTCCCTGTCCACGCCCGCTTCTCCGCTCCTGATCGACGCGGCCACCGCAGCTCACCTGTGTGGCCGTTCGCTGCGGACGTGGTGGTCGTGGCATGCTGCGGGACGCTGTCCGCAGCCCGTCCGCATCGGACGCTCGCAGCTGTGGCGGCCGGATGAAATCGTGGCATGGGTCGCGGCTGGGTACCCGCCGCGAAAAGAGTGGGTTTTTACTGCTGGAATTCTGCGCGAACTGCCTTGAGGTGTGTCGCGAGTTGAGAACACTGGCAGTCGTGTTGTTCTGTACCAGACACTGATGGATAGAGGGCAATTGAACGACGAAACCGGCGTTGAACGTCGTGTTCCGCTGGCCGTCGACAAAGCTGTGGCACAATCGATGCTCAACCATTATCTCCGAGCAATCAAGAAGTTCGGCCGTTGGCTCGTCTGTGGCTGCAGAACAGGAGAGCCCCCTGGCCTTCATCTTAATGCTGAATGTGGCCACTGATCGACATCATGACCAGCACTCACTGACTCCGGATAATGCCCCCTATTTCAGGCGTCGGAAGTGCTGCTTACTCATTGTGATCCGGCAAGCAGATGATGGAGTTCTCTACTGAAACGGTCGAGTTCAAATTTCTCATGGTACAGCGGATGTTCCTGAATCCTCAGACGACCAATGCCGTCTGAGGAAATGAAGTGAGTCGAGGCAACCTGGCGGGCGTCAATGACCGTCGGATGCTCGGCAAACTCTGTGCTGAGGGCTCGTACGTCAACATCCTCTGCTTCGGTGAGAAGTCCCACAATGCGGTAGATGTCGATCGCATGGTGTTGTCCGAGAAACTTGTCTGCGTCGTCTATCCGATCGCGATACGCACAGAGCTTCATCAGCAAATACGAGAACGCCTGGGGAATAAGAACATCAGCTTGATGCAATTTGCCGGATGATAATGGGCCCTGAATCGGAATTGAGATGCCGTGACGCTCAACCGCGATCGCTTCTTCAAGTTTGCTCGCGTGCAGGCTAACACTGGGTCTCGGTCTTACGCGTCTGGGATCCCCTGGAACGCGGGAAGCGAATTCCCCCAGTGGGGCAGCCAGCAGGTCAATTTTCACCCGCCCCAGTGACATTGGCCGAACAAACTGCGTGTACTTCGCTGTTTCGACAACTGTGAATCCCAGGCGGTCCAGCACGTCGCGAATTGCCTTCATTGAACCAGAGTCTGTGACAATCTCGGCACGCAGGATCAGATCGATATCTTCGGTCGTCCGTGCGCTTGGCAAGGCAGTCACAGCAAACAGTGTCCGAATCTGCGGATTGTTGCTGACGTAGAGTTGCTTGAGATAGAGTCCGTAACCTCCTCCTATGATCAGCTTCTGAGGAGAAAGCGCCGCGTCGAGGTCAAGTAGTGTGGTCAGGAGTGGGTCGTGAGCCATCGCGTTGCACCGAGCGTCATTCCTTGAGTTCGCGGAGAATCAGGTCCCTGACCTGGATCGCAGTTTCCTGCTCCCGTTTGTCACCAGCAGAACATTCCAGGAACACCTGAATTGGTGAAGCGTAAGCAAGATTCTGCCTGAATCGTAGGTCGAAGTAGACTGTGGGATCATCTGTTTCGCGAAGCTCGAAGTCAACGAAACGCGATGTCGGCTCAACACTGTTGCCCCACATCCTGACCATCTTGTCGATATTCTGAGTGTAAATGACCGGCCATTCCTGTCGGCCCATGACGGCATAGTTCTCAATTGATGAAGTGCCGCTCATGACCATGGGTTCTTTGGCCAGGAAGAGATCCACCAGGTATGCTTTCCCCAGAAGTCTTGTTCCTCGTGCATCGCCCCGAGGGCCGTTGAACCGTAGCGTCATTGTTTTACTGATCTTTGGACTGCTGTAACTCGCGGCAAGCTGCTTCAGCAACTTGTCCGGTTGCCGCAATCGAATTCCTGCCTCGGTGCGGTCGACGATCAGGTCTGACTCCATTCGCTTAAGCGCCTTAGAGATTGTGGATATCACGACGCTGCCGCCACGTGCCTCGATCTCAGTTTCGATGTCAGCAAGTGACTGGTACGCACCCCGGCAGAGAAATGCTCTGGCGACCAGCGAGGTGGCTCCCCGGTACGCATACTTTGTTGGTGCCGAGTCCGGATATTTATTCGGTGCTCCTGTGCGATAGACCAGGAGCCTTCCTGGAACGGTGACAACACCGTTGCCTGACAGATCGATACCACTCAGCTTCCGTTCCTGAAGGTCTTCGAGTTGGCTTTCTCTCAGGTACGGAACAACCAACATTGGCAGCATCTGCCGTTGCCGCGCTGCTCTCTCGATCGCCGTGAGGGCTTCTTCAAAAATGCGAGGTGTGTTTCGAGATTTGAACTCGGCCGCGAACTCGAATGATTGATCGTCGGCAGAGACGGCAAGAATGGCGTCCAGTACATCGTCTCTTTGCAACAGAGAATCCCCTGGCCCCAGACGGATCTGCAGCGGCGGGAAATCGAACCCGTCGTCAAATTTCTTTCGCATTTCCGCTTCACTGAGCATGACGCGCCACCATTCGTCGATTGTGTCCAATGCGATCGTTTTCCATAATCACTCAATTTTCCGCAACTGGAAAATCACAGTGATCGGGAAAACAGGCCTTGCGATTTCCAATTATGGCACATTTTCCAGAAGAGGAAAGCGGTTGTTTACTGGAAAAGTCCGGCTTGATCAGCAGCTCAGAATGATCATGCAGCGATGAAAAAGACGCCCGAGGGGTTCGGCACCAATGCGGGCCCCCCGGGTCAGGTCATGTTGCGTAACTCTATGCTGAGTAGTGGGTTGCGTAAAATCCAAACCTGTCTTGAAAACCGGAGTACCCTCACGGGTACCCACGGTTCGAATTCAGTCTCTCCGCTTTCATAAATGCTGAAAAACACAGCGTTTTTGCAGAAACCCCGAGTTTTCTCGGGGTTTCTTTGCGTTGACAGGCCCTGGCTTTGGGCTGCATTGATTTGCACTCTGTCGCGCAAATCCGTGCAAACCTGTGCAAATCCATGCGAACTGTACGGCACCATACGCGGCACCTCGGCACCACTGACGGCACCGTTTTTCCGACGTTTTCCGGTACCTCGCCGGTCTGAGAAACCGGTGCATTGCAGGGGCTCAGCACCTGCAATGCAGCAGATTCCAAGTCGCAGGTATCGCCAGAGCGGTGCCGCGAGGCATGTACCCGCTGAGCACGAATCATGCGCGGTCAAAGGTATGCACCGTCATCGATTGTCTGCAAGCTGCCTGACCCAGTCTGTGCAGAAGCAGCGAACGTAGCGACCACCATCAGCCCATCGACGTGGCTCGCCATCCTGAGAAATCCAGACGCACGCAGCACAAGCCGCGTGAACGACTCGCAGTTTTTGAAGAATCACCATCTGTATTTCCGCCGGGAGATCTTCTGGGACCAGGTGCGCTCGGTTCTGACTCTCAAGGACAGGATGGGCAGGCGTGTGG
This sequence comes from uncultured Chitinophaga sp., assembly GCA_964561125.1. Classification (GTDB taxonomy): domain Bacteria; phylum Planctomycetota; class Planctomycetia; order Planctomycetales; family Planctomycetaceae; genus SXXK01. The sequence continues at coordinate 13,938 of CAZLOQ010000016.1, forward strand.
AGCCGATCGGGTTCGGGTGAGAGCGAGGTCTGGTGGCAAATTCGTAACGACGGTAGTCCCCCGGTTGCGGCGAGCGACACTGTAAAGTGTAAGCCACGCACCACCGCAACTCGGTGTGCGTTGTATTGTTAGACACATGATCCACATCATTACAACATACATTTTTATGCCGTGTGTTGGCTTTGTGACAGCAAGATCAATTGGAGTTGTGCTTGCCAAAAAGAAAACCCAATATCATCGTCACGATCGGGGTGATAATTTTCCACGTTTCAACTGCATTCGTTCCTCCGGGTAAAAAGGTGACAACCAGCCCCGTTAGAACAACAACGATAACAACAACGCCTGCAATGTAGACTGATACGTTCTCGGATGTGCCAAAAAACTTACCAAGCAATCCAGAGTTCAAATCCATTTCACGAAGTTTTACGTAAGTGTCTTTGTCTGGCGCTTGGGGATTGAATGATATCTTCTCATCCATGCTTCACCTCAGCAGGCATCAAGCCAAGTGGACCGAGTGCATGACTTGTAATGTAACCGCAATTTGAACAAGCGATGATCACACACGGGATAGTTAGGCCACCGATGGCGAATACGCCTGGTTGATTCTGGATGCTGATCGCGGATTCGTCCACAAGGTCGAATCGACCATGCCACACCTAGGGCAAGGCCGATTGACACCCTTGCTTTCAAGTGCTTTGATAACACGTTCCCGACGGGATTGATCCATAGATTGTACTTAACAAACATTCGACCACGAAACTGCGGTAAAAACTACGCCAGTCTCGCGGTCGAATCTGCAAATGTCAATCCTGACGTGTCATACTTGCCGACAAACCACGACGGATAGTTGCTCAAGTTGCCTCGCTTCACCGCAAACGGAGTCTGTGCCAAGCCGCAAGTCCCAAATCGGCCCGGCGATCGCATAAAGCTCGTCTGCCCCTGCGAGTCATGTTGCCGGCGTTCAGGCGTTGATGCAAGTTCCTTCGGAGTTTGCACCGCTCTGATCCGCGCGAATCCGCCATGTTCCGTCCAGCTCTGGTGACTCACAGAGTGCCCGTCGCAAAACAAAAGAATTCTTCTCCCACTTCGTCACTTGCTCCTCGTTTCGCGTAGCTCTCCAGATAGCGACTGCACGATTCTGCACTCTTTTGCAGCGAGCTGCGATGAACACACCCCGCTCCCGGCGTTCCCTGTCCACGCCCGCTTCTCCGCTCCTGATCGACGCGGCCACCGCAGCTCACCTGTGTGGCCGTTCGCTGCGGACGTGGTGGTCGTGGCATGCTGCGGGACGCTCCCCGGAGCCCGTCCGCATCGGACGCTCGCAGCTGTGGCGGCGGCCACGGACCTTGCCTGACGCTGGCGAAGAGAGCCGCAGGTTGATCGGGGAGAGCGATCTGAGTCGGTGGCGATGGCCACCAGACTTCCACGGCTGACAGGGATCGGGTTCGTCGGACGCTCCTGACCCATCTTTTACTTGCCTTGAGGGGGGGGCTATGACATAAGCAAGCTATGAAAGCACAACTCACAATCGAACAATCCGACGCGCTGAACCGGGGTGGCGATCCGTTGTCTTTGGTTGATCCAGGGACGGATAAGGTTTACGTCCTCGTCGATCAGTACCTGCATCGGCAGGCAATGGATGCATTGCAACGACAGCGTGATGCAGACGAAGCCGCCATTCGCCAGGGGCTGGACGATATGCACACTGGGCAACGAATGTCGCTCGATGAGTCGCGAGCCAGAACCCGCGAAGCTCTTGCACACTGATCGCAATGATGTGGTGCTGCGGGAGAAAAACATCGGCCTGGATGTTGGAGGATACTGCGCGGTATTCACTGTGCAAGGCAATGAAGTTCACATCCTGACGATTCGCAGAGGCGCTCAGAGACAATTGGGCGACCACGAAATCGGCTAAAGCTGAACTCTTTTCAAGTCGCTGCATTGTTATTTCGACCAGCGGCTTCTGTCGACTCCCAGCCAGCGCGGCACCACCTCTCGGAATTTGCAGCTCAATGCCGTCAGTCGCCTTGTGAATCGCGTAGTTATCCAGACAGCGATGTCACACTTTGCACTCTTTTTCCCTGGCCGGCAATATGGCAACTACAGACGTTCTTTGTAAGCATACGACCAACCCCATTCCTGCCAGCCTCGGTATTCTGGTACCCGGTGTCGTCCGGCCCCCAGTTCTTTTTTTCCCGAGGTGAGGTATGGTCAGGTCAGAACAGTGGTGGCGTTCGAGTTGAACTTCTGAATGGCGTTGTGATCCGTGTCTCGACAGAGATCCACGCGCAGCGGCTCGACGAACATCTGCTGCCGTCGGCAACTGTGTTAAACCACGCACCCTCTTGCCTTTCGGTCATCAGACATCTGTTGATGGCCAAATGCGCAGAATCCCGGGGGTTCGGGACATGGCCCCCGACTACCTGCGAAAACGTCCCACTTTTTGACAACACCTTAAAAGGATTTCAGACCCGCCAAACGCTAAGTCCCGGTGAACCGAAACATGCCTGCGTGCAGACTCGCCTGACGTCCCCCCGCTCTTCCTCGTCGAAGAACTGCTGCAAATACGGTGTCGCGATGTCACGTCACAGGGCCAGCGAAAAACAGGCAAGAATCGAAGCGGTCGCCACAACGACGGCATTGGCAAAGAAGCTGCCCGGGCGATCTGCGTGCAGGAGTGCGGCTGCTGACAGAATTCCGATTGCAGCCAGTGTCTCAGTCAGTAACACCCCTGCAGGAGCCTGCTGTGCAACACGAATCGCCAGAAAGAACCCCGCAACAACAGCGGCATTCCCCAGACGACGGACGCGACTCCGAGCAGTCCCCGATGTCATCGCACAGGCCGCCAGCCCCATGCTCCATGAAAAAAACAGACGCCGGTCTCCTGACGCCCACTGCAGCACCAGCCAGAAAGCGGGAATCGCCATCAGCATCAGTTCCCGACCGGCAGCTGCTGTCCGGTCCTGCAGGCTGCGCGTGAGCAGCAGCAGCAGCAGGGCCGGCCAACTGCCAAGAAACCAGGCAGCAGCAGATACTACGATGAGCAGCAGTGACGCGATGTCAATCATCGGGCGGCAGCTGCCCCTGCCGTCGTATCGGCCGGAACTACCAGTTCCCGGATGCGGGCCGTATCAAGTTGCTCACCGGCCGCCGGAAACGGAAACTCAGCCACACTCCACGTCTCCGTGAATTCAGCCACCGCACCCGGAAGCAGCCTTTCCCGTGGCCCGATCGGCTCCAGCTCCACCATCTTTCCTTCGGGATACCAGACAGAGATCGTCAGGCCGGCGACTTCGTTATAAACCCGCTCCGGATCGACCGGGAATCGTTTGACAAACAGGCGATTGTCGGGCATCGCGAATGCCAGCCAGCCGGCACTGGTGTCGAAGCCCAGCTTGGGCCTGCGTGGAGGCCCGTGAATTTCCAGCACCCCGTCGCGCTCACGAATCTGCGGATCCACAGTCTTCGGATTGATGCCACCATCAGCTTCATACATCACATATTTCGACGGAAAACGGCTTGGACGATCACCCAGCGGAACCAGACAAATGCCCGGCTGCGGATGGAACGACCGCCCCCAGTGACAGTATTCAACCACCGAACTGCCGACATTCATCAGTTGCTGTCGACAAACCAATGTGGCACCGGTCCAGTGACGGCCCTGTTCTTCCACAAGCGAGAAATCGCGAATCAGCTGCACACCGGAGTCCGCACAACGAAGACTCACCAGCCGCGCTGAATGCGGCCCGGTAATCTCGGCGGTCCACGGGCCCGACCAGAGAACCGGATGCCGCGGTACCACGAGCTCAGGACCAAAATCGAACCGCCCGGCGGAAGACTGCGGCGGCATTCCGGGTCTCCAGTCAAATTCCCGTTCGTCAAGATGCAGTGTGTTGCGCCCGGCAATGGAATATTCAAGCACGCGACCACCCGTCTCCGGCCCGAGCACAACGCGGGTATCCCCGTGAGTCAGCTCGACTGCCTGCTGATGGCCATGCCATGGTTTGATCTGTGCGGTGGGGTGCCCGCTGCCGCGAAATGCCTTGAGCACTGCTTCGTTAAAGGAATCACGCACTTCCGACGCATCACTGTTGCCAAAACCGGTCCGCTGAATCATCAGCAGCAGGATCAGGTTGCGATGGGGGTCAACCCAGGCCTGAGTCCCCCAGGCGCCGCCATGGCCGAAGGTGTCGGGAGACAGCAGCCGAGTGACTCCCTGGGGCCGCTGAACAACACACCAGCCCAGCCCCCACGCATTGCCCGGTGTAAAGCCAGTTTCGAGCTGGCCGGTGTGTGGTGTGAGCATCTGTCGGGCGGTGTGCTGTGCCAGATTCAAAGGGTTCGGGCGCCCGTGGAAGGCGTTCAGCACTGCCGAGTAGAACTTGAGCAGATCCGCTGTTGTGGAGTACAGCCCGCCTGAGGGATTGGGCATCCGACGAATCACCGGATCCGGAATGCTCACAGATTTCAAACGGCCTGGCGCATCACCCGGCTGATACGTCACAGCCAGCCGGGCCGCCTGGGCTGAAGTCAGCGTGAATGTGGTGTCAGACATTCCGAGCGGCTCAGTAATGGAACTTCTCAGAAAGTCCTCAAAGGACTGGCCTGAGAGCACCTCCACCAGCCTTCCCGCGACGGTCAGACCACTGCTGTACTGCCAGCGAGTGCCCGGCTGGAAAAGGAACGGTCGCGCTGCGATCGCATCGACTTCCTCGGTCAGCGTCCGATCGCCGTCCAGCCCCGAACTGGTCGGCAGCCCCGCAGTATGTGTCAGAATCTCCTGAATGGTGGGCGGGCGAACGGAGCTGCCATCTGCCAGAACGGGCTGCCTGAACGCCGGAAGATACATCGCCAGGGGATCATCGAGACTGCAGCGGCCGGCAGCAGCCAGCTGCAGCAGTGCAGTGGCGGTCAGTGTCTTGCTGAGCGATGCGATTCGGAAGACTGTGTCCGGCTGCATCGCGCGTCCGCTGGCGATATCAGCCTGACCACCGGCGGAATACAGCGGCTCATTGGCCCCGTGCTGCACGGCTGTCACATAACCGGAAATGCGTCCCTGCCGAACAAACTCGTTGAGACCAGCGACATTCTGCTGCAGCGCAGCGAGGTCAATGGTCTGCGGGTCGTCCGCCCAGGAAGACGTGTGTGAGCTGCCGATCAGCGCCAGCGGAAGAAAAATCGAAAGCCATGCAGAGAGACGCAGCATGCTGATGTCGTCCTGAAGCCTGGGGTGGTGTGGGGCGCGTGACGGGTGTGGTCAGTTTTCGAGTTCGCGACGGAGGGCTTCGAGTTCGGCTTCGAGTGCATCATTACGCGGGCTTGTGGGTTGGGCGAGGACTGCTTCAGCTGCAGACTCAATGTCGAGATGCAGGGGTGTGCCGGTGAGTTCTTCCATGCACCGCAGCGCTTCTGAGAAACGGGCTTCCAGGGCCTTGCGAATCCGAATCAGGTTCTGGCAGGTTGAGGCAGCCGCTTCGAGTTCCGGGCGGAGCCCCTCAACCAGTCCTTCAACTTCCGCTTTCCGCTGGAGCGCCTGGCGGGCATTGGATTCGCTGCCGTTCTGCAGCGACTGGCGGGCACGATTTCGCCAATCCTCAATCTGCCCAAGGCAATCCTGAATTTCCCGTTCAAGCCGTTGATGATTGGCCGTACTGGAACGCACATTTCGCTGACACGCCGCCAGACCCTCCTGCATTTCCGCAAGCAGTTCCTGGAGCAGTTGCCGGGGGTTGTCAGCCGAACGAAGCATGTCAGTGAGACTGCAGGTGATGATATCGGTGAGCCGACTGAAGTGGGGCATTGTGGGGCGTCGCACAAGGGTGAGATGAAAAGGAAAATGGAAAACGGAAAACGGCAAATCGCCGGGTCAGCAGTCGTTGTCCTCCTCCCGCAAACCCTCGCCAAATCCCCGGGCGGTGAGCGCTTCGCGGAGTTTTTCGCGGGCCAGGCGGAGACGACTTTTGGTCGTGGAAAGCCCCGCATTGGTGGCATCGGCGATTTCCGGGAGCGTCAGCGATTCGTAATGGTATAAGGTAAAGGTCACTCGCTGTTCTTCGGGAAGATCCAGCAGAAGGTCGCGGACAAGGGCATCCACTTCCTGGTCTTCCACAGCCGCCTCCGCTGTCCGCATCCGGCCTGGGAACTGAGCGATCCAGTGGCTGTTGTCGTCCGATCCCCGATTACTGCGAACAGTTTGCAAAAGCAGGTCGGTCACCTTTCTGCGACTGTGATCAATCAACAGATTCCGCGCGATCCGAAATAAAAAGCCACGGAAAAGTCCCTGCGGAAGATAGTCCCATGATGTGCGGTAAAGTCGCAGGAGTGTCTCCTGGACGAGGTCCTCTGAAAATGTGGCATCCCGGGTGCTGCGGTGGAAAAATCGCAGCAGCGGCCCCTCCCAGACCCCCACTATCTCTGCAAATGCCTGCGCGTCTCCGTCCTGAAGACGGATCATCCGCTGATCGTCTTCGCGCGGGCAATAATCGGTGGGGGCAGGCTGTTCAGCCATTTTCAGGGTACCAACGACCGTTGAAGAGGAACTCTGTGAGGATCCTAGCGAGTTGTTGTCGGAATGGCGAATCTGCAACATTCAGCACCAGCGAGCGCCTGCCACGACCACCGCAAATTGCCCCACCCGAATAATCGTTACAGTCTACCCCAAATTCCTCTTCCGTCTTCCGGAATTGAGTTTTCTGCGTCAGACATTTGTAGCCCCGAAGCGTCTAATAGCGTGAGAATTCGGCATCGTGCACCACAAGATTCCGCAACGTTTGTTTCACCACACCTCGACATGGCAACCAGACTCTCAGCCCCTGCCCGCATCGCCCTCCTACGTGACATGGGTGTGTTTCGTGATCGACCCCGTTTCCAACGCACTCGACGTCCTCGCCAATGGCCTTCGGCCATACGTGGCCCGCTGCGCACCGGACGATCTGCTGGCCGAACAGCACTCCACCCGCAGTGACATTTACACGTGGGACGCTCAGGCTCTCCTGATCTTCATGTGGGATCACTGGAACGAACTCTTCCGCCATCAGCTCTCCTTCGTCGAGCGCAGCCTGATCAGCGAACTGCGTGAATTCCGCAATCGCTGGGCTCACCAGCGACAGCTTCAGGAAAGCGACATCTATCGCATCACCGACGACATCGAACGTCTGCTGGTTGCCATCAACAGCCCGGCCGCTCAGGATGCAGCTCGCCTTCGCCGAGAATCCCTGGGCCGACTTTGGCGAGACGAAATCGGTCCCCCCGAAACTCCGGACTTCTTCAGCAAACTCTGGCCCTTCCTCCTTTGCGGCGCCAGTGGCATCGCTCTCGATACCGCCATCATCGGCTTCGGCCAGGCCCCATGGTCATGGCTCATGTCCTTCCTTGTGTTTCTCGCACTCATGCGAATCGCATGGTGGCAGGTCACCCGCGAATCGCTCCATCAGCACGGCCCCCGCGAATGCGCCGGCTGCGGTTGCATCATTTACACGGCTCGCTGTCCCTACTGCGAACCATCCATCCAACTGCAGCCCGGCTCGCCCGTCCTCTCCGGTGACGCAGTCGCTCGTGCCACCCGCCCCGTCGAAGACCTGCTCGCATACCACGCCCCCCGCGACAGCCGCCCAGCTTAGCGAATCGTCCCGACGTCAACCCCCGGTCAGCAAGCACCTGCCGGCGACGGCATCAGGTGTACCTCCTCAACCTGCAAACTTCCCGCGAGGAGGTACCGGAATGCCTGTCTGCAGTATGGTATCCGTCGGCCGTATGGTCATCTGCCTGACACTTTCTTCGGATTCATCCCGCAGCCTCTGAAGGCATGGACCGCTGGGGGAAAAAAACCTGGCGAAAAACTGTGGTTCTCTCATGAAGTCGTGTCCATGGAACGCCCTTACAGCCCTGCTGTAAGCCAGACCGCTTCGAAGAATTGACGCTCGGCCGCTCACCTTACTTTGCTTCCGGGATCCGGTCCAGCATTGAAGGATAGTCTGCCACACTGGAGGCCGGATAGTCGCCCGTCATCCACCTCACCAGCAGTTCAAGGTCGTTGTCGGTGAGCTGTTCAGGGCCATAGGCAGGCATGCGGTTCTTGCTGCCGTAGTGACGCATCGCGTCCGGGTGACGAATGAAGTCCTTCAACCATGCTGCAGAGCCATAGCCGGCCATGGTGGGATAACCATTGCCGCTCGCTTCATCCACAACGGCGGGGAATGGCTGTCCGATGGTATCGTGACAGGAGCTGCAGGAGGTGCCGTTGAGTGCTCCGGCCCAGCTACCTTCGGTTGCCAGTTCTTTGCCTTTGGACACCAGTGCTGCATCGACGGATGCTCCGGGCCGAGCCGCCTCGGCGAACAGAAACTCCACCAGCGCCGTCACATTTTCTGCATTTTCGGGTGCATTGAGCGATTCTGTGTTGCCACCTGTCCAGTCAGCCATTTCTGAGTCATCCGGATTGATGTAATCCGCAGATTCCCCTTTAGCTTCCTGTTCCTTCGCCGCCGCATACCAGCTGGAATTCTTCAGCCAGCGGAAGTGGTTGGGGTAATCGACGACAATGGCCTTCATCCATTCGCGGCTGGCGAAGTTGCCAAGGTCCGCAGCAGTCGGCGGGGTAACAGGGGGGTCTCCGGTTTCTCCGGGCTGCAGAGCATCTGTGACCAGCGTTCCACGACCGTCGTGCCCGTTCCAGCGATGGCAGCTGGCACAGTGCTGAGCGAACAGTCGCGGGCCCTGGGTGAAGGGATCGCGACGGAGCAGTGCGACCGCTCCGTCAACAGGAATCCGCTCGGGACTCTTCGCCAGCTCGATCGCCCGCCCTGCATCGCGATGGGCCTCCGCCAGTGCGGCCTGATGCCCTCGATCGTTGGCATCTTCGTAGAACGCGAGCACAGTGAGTACAACCACACCGGCAGCCAGTAACCACATGAAAGCTTTGTTCAGGAAGTGGCCGGTACGCCCCAGCAGCCGTTCGGTGAGCGGCATCACTGAGATGATGCCCATGATAATACCGGGCACGATAATGGCGCCGAAGGTAAGTCCCAGAGCTTCGACCGCGTGGAATCGCAGAAAACGAAACAGAAACAGAAAGTACCATTCCGGCCGCGCTGCATCAAATTTCACAGCCGGGTCCGCTGGAGCACTCAGTTCGGCCGGACGCAGCACCGCCAGCATCAGCACAACAGCCAGCACTGCCAGACAGGCGACGGCGTCCTTGAGCACCTGATCCGGCCAGAACTGAGCATCCGGGGCGTGTTTGGGGTCGTGGACTGTGAGTCCGTGCCGACGAAAGACGTAGATATGCAGAGCCAGGAAGCCGACCAGCATTGCAGGGAGAATGCCGGCATGCATGGCAAAAAATCGCGTCAGTGTCAGATGACCATAATCGCGCCCGCCCTGAGCCAGCGTCTGGACTTCTGCGCCCACCACTGGAGTGGCGCTCATGATGTTGGTGGTGACCTGAGTCGCGTAGTAGCCTTTCTGGTCCCAGGGAAGCAGGTAGCCGGTGAGCGACAGCCCCAGCACGATCATCATCAGCACCATACCCAGCCAGAAGTTGATCTCACGAGGCGCCTTATAAGCGCCGTCAATGACGACCTGCATCAGATGAATCGCCATCAGCACCACCATCGCCTGAGCAGCATAGTGGTGCAGACCACGGATCACACTTCCGAGTGTCATTTCGTACTGAATATGGAACACACTCTCCCACGCCGTGCGAGTGCTGGGACTGTAGGCTGACCAGAGCATAAATCCGGTGATCACCTGCACAACAAACGTGAACACAAGTGTGCTGCCCCAGACGTATCGCCAGCGCGCACCACCGGGGACGGATTCGTAGAGTGCTTCATGCAGGAGTTTGCGGACGCCGGTCCGATCATCAAACCAGTTGAGCAGGGCGTTCATCGGCGGAAACCTTCAAAGGCAGGCAGCCTGGGATGGATCAGGGAGGTTGATGGTGGGGGATGGGTGGTCGGCGGCAGAGGCTGGCCGCGGGCGGGACGTCAGTCAGATCGGAATTCGGTCGGCAGTGGCGCGGCGGAAGTTCTGAAACTTCACCCAGATCTCACTCCCAGAAGGATCGTCCTGCCCCCCCGTTCGCATCGCGACATCCAGAGCATCCATGTCGCGCGGAGGCACCTCGTTGGATTTCTGTCCATCCAGAGTGAATGCACTGGTGTGACAGGGACAGAAGAAATCGTTCTCTGCACGCCGATAGTTCACCGAACAACCAAGATGCGGGCAAATGGAATTGAATGCCAGAATCGGACCGTCGCCGAGTTTGCGCAGCCAGATGCTGCCCACCGGCACGTTTGGAAATCGGTTCCACGCGTCCTCGATGTCGTCGTAAACGGTGACAGAGACCGGTGTACCGTCCGACGGCACAGCCTCTCGCGTGACATCCAGGCGAATAAAACCATTCTCGTCCTTCCGCCCGGCAAGCCCCGCCTTGCTGCCACCGCCCGACTTCGGACGCCGCAGAATCGGGTCCAGAAAAAACAGGCCCCCAAGGCTGGCCGGAATTGCCACGATCACGGTGCTGATGAATGCCGTCAAACCCTGATACAGCAGGCTGCGTCGAGGTGTGCAGGGGGCGGGATGCTGGCAGCAGCCAGGCGCCGGGGAATCAGCAGGACTGTCGGGGGCCGGAGTGGAATCGGTCACAGTCATGGAAGGCGTCCGAATCGGGGCAGGCAGGGATGGATCTGGTTGCGCAGAGCAGACGCTCTGCGAGCGAAGAGTGTTATTTGAAGGGGTCAGCCGGGCAAACTCAAATGAAACCTGGTAGAGGATCTGCAGATCCTGTATTTTGGAAGCGGGGGAAGATCCAGGGATTCAGCAGTCCGGAATGCATTCGCATTTGCTTAGAGACCCCATGCGGGTAAAATCAGCAGCGCCCGCCCGATTCGTTGACCTCGCTGAAAACCGGCTCAATCCCCCTCCGCCGCACCCCAGTGTCCCTCCGCCCCGCGCAATGAAAGCTCCTCATGAATCTGCCCACTCCCCTTTCTCGCCGCCGGATTCTCCAGCGCGCCGGTTGCGGCTGCGGACTCCTCGGGCTCGCAGGACTCCTGAACGACCACGGTTTTCTCGAATCATCCACCGCCGCTGACGGACTCGGCAATCGCTCCCTCAACCCTCTTGCACCCCAACCCAGCCACTTCGCCGCAAAGGCGAAACGCGTCATCTGGATTTTCATCAACGGCGGCCCCAGTCCTGTGGACACATGGAACTACCGCCCGGAACTCAGCCGCTGGGACGGTAAATCCATCCGCGAATTCGACTCCGGATTCAGCGATACCACCGGTTTCTTCAAAAATGCCGTCGGTAACCTGATGCAGTCACCATTCAAATTCACTCCGCGCGGACAGTGCGGAAAAATGGTGCCCGACATCTTCCCGTTTCTCGGCGAACACGTCGACCGGATGGCCGTTATTCAGTCCGCTTTCACCGAATCCAACAATCACTCCCCGGCGCTCTTTGCCATCAACACCGGCATGCCCCGCATGGGCTTCCCCTGCGTCGGCTCGTGGGTCACTTACGGACTCGGCAGCGAAAGTGCCAACCTGCCGGGATTCGTGGTGATGAGCGACCCGAAGGGCAGAGGACTCCCCAAAGGACACGCGGCAAACTGGAGCGCCGGCTTTCTCCCTGGTGTCTTCCAGGGAACATGGGTTAAGCCCTCCGGAGACCCCATCGATAACCTGACGCGCCCCGCAGACCTCTCCCCTCAATCCCAGCGTTCCAGCCTCGATCTGCTCAGACAACTCAACACCCTCCACCAGCAGCAGCGGGACGGGGACGCCGAACTGTCTGCCCGCATCGAAAGCTTCGAACTCGCCTGGCGCATGCAGGCCGCCGCCCCCGAAGCGCTCGACCTCACCCAGGAAACTCAGGCCACACACACCCTCTATGGCCTTGATGACCCCCAGTGCGATCATTTCGCCCGCCAGTGCCTCACGGCCCGCAGACTCGTCGAACGCGGCGTCCGCTTCGTCCAGATCTATTCCGGTGGCATGGAAAATCAGAGGTCCTGGGATGGCCATAACGATATCGAAGGCAATCACCGTCAGTTCGCCGGTGAAACCGACAAACCTGTCGCCGCCCTCCTCACCGATATGGCAGCCAGCGGTCTTCTCGACGATACTCTCGTCATCTGGTGCGGTGAATTCGGCCGCCTCCCAATCGCTCAAACCGGCGGCAAACCAGGCCGGGACCACAACCCCCATCACATGGTCTGCTGGCTCGCCGGTGGCGGTGTCAAAGGCGGCATCAGCTACGGAAGCTCAGATGACATCGGCTATAAATCAGTCGAAAATCGAGTTCATCTCAATGACCTGCACGCCACCATCCTGCATCTCCTCGGTATGGACCACGAACGGCTGACCTACAAATACAACGGGCGCCGCTTCCGGCTTACCGATGTCGCCGGTAATGTCATTCACGATATCCTCTCCTAGCCCGCTTACCCTCCCTAACGGAACACAACCGATGCGCCCACTGCTGCTGGTATTCGCCGGTTATCTCCTCCTCAATTCCGCTCCCCTCGCTCCCGCCGACGTCATCGTCCTGCGCTCCGGGCAGCGCATCGAAGGTGAAGTACTCAAAGTCAGCCGCGATTCGCTCTTTATTGATATCGGCGTGGATATCATTCGAGTGCCCGTAGAGCAAATCCAGGAACGTACGACAACAGAACCCGTCAAACCCGCGGCCAAAGAGGCTGAAGGCGCTGTCTTTCAGACCGCCGAACTCCCCGAACGCACCGTCAAGGAACTCGTCTCCACCTTCGCAGAAGGCGTCGTTCTCATCGAAACTCCCGGTGGTCTGGGATCGGGTTTCATCATCAACAACCGCGGCTGGTGTGTCACCAACTACCACGTGGTCGAAGGTCAGACTCGCGTCGCCGTCACCATCTTCCACCGCAGTGCCAGCGGGGACTTCGAACGTCGATCCATCCGCGACGTCAAAATCCTCGCCCTGAACCCCTACTTCGACCTCGCACTCCTCGAAATTCCCTCCCAGGAAAAACTCCCGTTTCAGCCCGTGTTCATCGCCGAAGATGACTCGCACCGCGAAGGTGACAGCGTGTTCGCCATCGGCAGTCCGCTCGGACTCGAACGCTCCGTCTCCGAGGGCATCGTGAGCACCCGCAATCGAAACATGGAAGGTGTCGTCTACATCCAGACCACCGCTCAGATCAACCCCGGAAACAGCGGTGGTCCTCTGTTCAACGACCGCGGTCAGGTGGTCGGTGTGATCAATATGAAGCTCACCTTCGGAGAAGGTCTGGGCTTCGCCATCCCCGTCTCCTATCTCCGGCATTTCCTTAAAAATCGCGACGCTTTTGCCTACGATCGCACCAATCCCAACACCGGCTACCACTACCTAGATCCGCCACGCCGACGTAATCCCCGGGCTCCCTACGAAGCCGCTGCTGCTCAGCAATAATCACGCGCCCGCCCACAGCGGTTGTCGCCCTGCCGTACAGTCGCCACCGCTCAACGCTTCCACCCCGGAAAAAAGGCATTCGTCCTTCGCACATATTCAGCATAACCGGGCCGTCGCGCCGCAATGTCCTGTTCCAGCATCGGCACGCCGGAAACCCGCATCAGAAAGAAAGCCATCACCACCGGGGAAGCCACGGTCCACAGCGGAGCACCAGCAGTGAGTGCCACCAGCCACAGCCCCCACCAGACGCAGAAATCGCCAAAGTAATTCGGGTGCCGTGTCAGCGCCCAGAGTCCGCTGTCGAGCACTCGACCGGAATTCTCAGGCTGCGCCCTAAACCGCGCCAGCTGCCAGTCACCAGCAGCCTCAAACACGAGCCCCACCAGCCAGACCAGCGTTCCTGCGCACGCCACAGACAATCGCCAGGCTGCGGAAGACTCATCGCCCTCCACAGCAATCCCTGTGATCACCGGCAGACTGACAAACCACAGAATCACAGCCTGCAGCAGAAACACGATCCCCAGACTCTTCAGCCGGAAATGGGGGTCGTATTTTGTGCGCATGGCAGCATACCGACGGTCCTCGTCAGCAGCCCTCAGAATTCGCAGTCCCAGATGCAGTCCGAGCCGCAGTCCCCAGAGGAGCACGAGGGTCAGCAGCAGCCATTCAGGCCAGCCACGAGCGGCCGCGGGCACCTGCAGCATCGCGACCGCGGTGAGCCATACAAAGCCGGGCCCCCAGAAGGCATCGACGATACACACACGTCCCGCTGCAAGGCTTAGAAGCCACACACACACACCGCCGAAGATCGCCGCAGCAAAACACCAAAGCAGCACTGCAGACATACTCGCCGCTCCCGCCGTCCCCGGATTCCCGTTAAGCCAGCCGCTTCTCTGCCACCGTTCCGGCAGGCGACGTTTTCACATCGTAGCCGCGTTTCTGGATTTGTCCCCGAATTCCGTCAGCAGCTGCAAAGTCGCGGCGTCGGCGCGCGTCATCCAGCTGACTGCAGAGCTCACGGATCTCCTCCGCTTCCATGTTCCCGCCGACAGCTTCAACTGTTGGTGTGAGTGGTGCGACACCGAGCACTTCGTTGATCCGATTGAGCACTCCGAGGGCGGCAGCAGCATCCCCGGGGGTGCCCGCAGCCCAGGGCAGAACCACACCCAGTGCACCAGCAATGTTGAGGTCGTCAGCAATCGCCTGGGCAAAGTCGCGCAGCACCGGGTGTGTGAAATCCACGGTTTCCGCCCTGCCGCCGCTGGCCGCTTCCAGACGATTTCGAAAGTCCTGCAGTCGACGCACCACGCCTGCAGAATCAATCAGACCCTTGTGCGTGAAATTCATGTTGCCGCGGTAGTGCGTCTTGATCAGTTCCAGACGCAGCACTGCAGGATGCACGGCCACACCCGTCGGCTGCCCCTTCTCATCCCGCACACGCCCCTGCAGCACGTCGCGAACTGTGTAGAAGTTGCCCTTGCTCTTCGACATTTTCTCGCCCTCAACCAGCAGAAAACGCGCGTGCATCCAGAAACGTGCGAACTGATCCTGGCCTGTGGCACCACATGTCTGAGCAATCTCGCATTCGTGGTGCGGAAAGATCAGATCCTCACCACCCGTGTGGATATCGATCACATCTGCCGCCAGACGCCGGCGGGCCATGCACGAACACTCAATGTGCCAGCCCGGATAACCCTGTCCCCACGGCGAATCCCACTTCATGATGTGCGACGGATCCGGCTTCCAGAGCATGAAATCCGCCGGATGCCGCTTCGCCGCCTGATGTTCTTCACTGATGCGTCCTCCGGCGCCCATCAGAGTGCTGTCCGGTGTGTTTCCGCTGAGCTGCCCGTAACGCGGAAAACTCTCCACACTGTAGTACACAACGCCGTCGCCGCCCACATAAGCGTGGCCGTTGCTGATCAGCTGACCGATCATCTCCAGCATCGCGTCGATATGCTGAGTCGCATGGAGCACGTTCTCCGGGTACTCGAATGCCACCTTCACGCCCAGCGTTCGTGCGTCCTCAAGGAAGGCATCGGTGTAGTAGCGGGCGATCTGCCACGGATCGTCCGGATTCTGCACAGCGCCCTCCGGGACCCGGCCGGACTTCTTGTCTTCCTTCAGCCGGCGAGCGGCCGCCTGCATCTTGTCCTCACCACCACCATCAGGACTCGCATCGTCCGTCATGTGTCCCACGTCCGTGATGTTCATCACGTGGTGCACCCTGTGCCCGAAAAACTCCAGCGTCCGACGAATCAGGTCAGCAAACAGGAACGAGCGAAAATTGCCGATGTGGGCAAAGTCGTAGACCGTCGGACCACAACTGTACATCCTCACACAGTCCGGCTGCACTGGCTGGAAGACGTCCGTGGAACGAGTCAGCGTGTTGAAGAAGCGAATTTCCATAGTGCAGATCCGGATACCTGTCTAGATGGCCTCAATCGATCGGGAGCAAACTCCGCAGGCCCCCGAAGATAGTCAATTGCCGGAAAATGGGGCAGACCGATTTTCTGCGTTCCTTCCCGGCTCGGAAAATTCAGCCAGGCGGAATTCGATACCGCACGAGCACAAACACTGCAGTCCGCAGCCCCGTCCGCAGGCACTGCACAAATTCCAGCCTCGCTGAACTGTTCTGCGGACTCGGAATCAATCCCCGTCGCTGCAGCTCGCCCGCCAGCCGACTCCCGGACTCCATCCCCGGAACACTGCGATCCAGTCGCTCCAGTTCCCGCAATAACTCCACCGTCATCGGCTCACCACGCGGCAGACGCACCGTCAACACCACCTCCCCGGATCTCGCCAGCCACTCCTCCACCGCCCCACCATCCGTCAGCTCTTCCACCCGCCGTATCCGCCCTGCGAAATTCAACTGCCCGTGATACCCCCCGAGCCAGCCTGCGGGAACTCCGGAAGTCGCTGCAGCACTCGCCAGAGGAACCACATCAAACCCAGCCCACATTGTTGAACTCAGAGAAAACGTGAGGATTGCCGTAAACAACGCCGCCGCAGTACTGATTGCCGCCGCCACAGCTCTCAGCGACCGGAATCGCGGCAGCAGCAGCGCCCCGCCACAACTCATCAGCAGCACCGCTGAGCTGTCTGACACCAGTCCCTGCAACCCGGAATCCGCTGCCACCGACAGATGATTCACAATCACCGGAAACGCCCCCAGAAGGACAGTTCCGGCAGCGACCGGAAAGAGCTGCCAGCGCGTCGGCATGGCTCCGCCACGCTCCACAACGCTCGCCAGCAGCACCACACTCGGCGGTATCAGCGGAATCAGATAATGCGTCTGCTTACCACTCGTCAGACTCAGCAAAACAAACGCACCCGCCGATCGCACCAGCGAACAGCGAATGGCCACAGCCCGTTCACAATCCGCCGGTCCCCGACTTCGCACCCCGAACCACACGGCCGGCCACAGCAGCCATGGCAGCAGACACAACGGCATCACCGGCAGATACCACCACCACGGCTCCCGATGCGCAAACGAATTCACCAGTCGCCCCGCTGTCTGGCCAAACAGCAGCTCCTGCCTGTACTCCGGGCCGCCCGCGGCAGCTGAAGGCAAGGCCCAGGCGAATCCCATCGCCGCTGCCGATACCAGCGACAGAGCCACGCCGGTATACCACCGACTCCAGCCACCCGGCACCCGGGTACGCAGCCACCACGGAGCAGCCAGTGCCACTGGCAGCACCCACAGGAGCAGGACAGGGCCTTTGCAGAGTATTCCCAGACCGCTGCAGATACCCGCCTGCAGCCAGCCACGCAACGCCCGCCCGCGGACTGCCAGCAGCACTCCCTGCACCGCTCCTTCCGCCGTCAGCGACAGCAGCGTATCGAACATGGTCAGCGGACCATAGAACAGCCAGAGCAGACAGCCGGCGTGCATGGCCGCCGCCGTCGCTGCCGTCGGTTCACTGGACGGCACGAGCAGCCGTGTGGTCCGCCATGTCAGGAGCACTCCCAGAGCACTCGCCAGCGGCGCAACCATCCGCGCACCGGATTCGCTCACACCAGTCAACTCCCATACGGCGTTGATCAGCCAGAACAGCAGCGGCGGCTTGTGAGCATAGGTATCGCCGTTCAGATGAGATACGAGCAGGTCGCCGCGCTCATGAGCCTCCCACGCCACCGACAGATAGCGAGTTTCGTCAATCGGCAGCGGCGGACGAACGCTCACCGTGAACACGCTCAGCAGCAGGATCAGTCCTGCCGACCACACTGCGGTCTTCATGTCCGCCTGCGCCTCTCAGGCTGCCCGCCGCTGATGGTCGGGAAACGGCAGCACCTGCGGCTGAGATTCGCTGGTTGATTCGACAGCAGCCGCAGCCGCAGACACGGTCGCTTCCCGCAGCTTCCTGCGTTCGCGATGAATCAGCTGCAGGTTCCGAATGTAGACCACGGAGCCGAAACACTGACCGAAGATAAACACCGGATCGCGCCGCTGAATCGCATATGTCAGCAGCATCCCGCCACCAAGCAGACTCAGATACCAGAACGCCGTCGGTATCACACTTCGCTGCTGTCGCTCACTGCTAAGCCACTGCACGAGAAACCTGGCCATGAAAATTCCCTGACCCAGCAGGCCGAAGCTGATCCAGAAAGTCTCGCTCATAATGTTCCTCACTGTCCAGCTCAATCTGCGGTACACGTCCGCGATGTATCAACCAGGCAACGCCGGCGAGGTCCAGCAGTCCGTGAAAGAGCCGCCGAAGGGTATCATAATGGGATCGTCCGTGCAGACGCGGACGATGATGCACCGGCACCGACTGTACCTCACCACCCGCGCGCACAACCAGTGCCGGGAGGAACCGATGCATGTGATTGAACCGCGGCAGCTGCAGAAACACTCGACGATAAAACACTTTGATGCCGCACCCGGTATCCGGAGTTCCGTCCGCCAGAATTCGCCGCCGCACAGCGTTGGCGATACGCGATGAAAACAGCCGCCACCACGAATCCCGGCGTCGCGTGCGATGCCCCGCAATCATCTGCACTCTCCGGCCAAAACCAGGCTTCAGCAACTGCTCAATCATCCCCGGAAGATCCGCCGGATCGTTCTGACCGTCGCCGTCCAGTGTTGCGATCAGAGCACTTTGAGCATGATCGATTCCGGTGACGAGAGCCGCACTCTGACCGCAGCTTGCGGTGTGGCGGATAAACCGGAGCGTCGGCAGAACTGCCCGAAGTCGCGAAAGCACCACTGGAGTCTCGTCCGTGCTGCCATCGTCCACAACGATGATTTCGAAAGTGTACCGCCCGGTCAGCGCCCGAGTAATCTCTGTCAGCAGCGACGGAAGATTCGCCGCCTCGTTGTGAGCGGCAATGACCACTGATACGGCAGTGCGACCAATACGGTACATGGGATCCATCCCAACGCTGAAGACAGCCAACTGGCTACCCTGCCAGTTGTTTTGGACGAAGGAAAATTTTCTTCACCCTATCCTCTTCTATTCATATCGGACTCGCAACTCAGGAATCTGAAAAATCATCGTTTTTACTGCGAAATCCGGTATTTCTGGAATTCCCGGCCCCAACGAAAATGTCCGGCCCCACCACCCGCTCAGCTCACCCAGCCAACCAAATCTCCGGCGACCGTCACCGATTCTCCGGAGGTTGCTTGTTTTTTGATTTGGGAATCCGGTAAAAAACGCGTTCTTCGGTTAATTACCTCCGAGGTTCCCATGTCCGCTGCTCAACCAGCCTCCAAACGTGGCCGTACGGCCGGTCCGCACATCAAGCTGACGCGATACGACATCGCCGTCTCAGTGATGCAGACCACCGCGCTCATCGCCGGCCTGGCCTTCGTCGTCATGCTCGCCATCTGGCTCTCCAACCTGCTCCCTTCGCCGATCTCCAGAAAAGTCGAACTCATGCCCGCCGGCGATGGTGGCTGGGAAGACGGCTCAGCCGATGCCACACCCAACGTTGAATCACCCGAAGATGCCGTCCCGGATCCTTCGATGGCCAACGAGGAAACGGATGTCACGCAGATTGAAGAGGTGATCGAGCAGGTTGTGGAGGTGGCGGAAAACGCTGCCGTGATCGAAGCCCCCAACGAAAACACCCAGCGGGAAAACTCAGGAATCCCCGGCAGCGCAGACGGAACAGGCGGACGCCCGCTGGGCTCAGGAGGTCCCGGACGCGGAGGTGCCAAACGTGAACAGGGCTGGATCGTTGAATTCGCGGAAAAAGGCGACATCGATACCTACGCTTCACAGCTGGATTTCTTCGGCATCGAACTCGGGCTGCTGCTCAAGGAAGAATCCCGCCTGATCTACCTCAGCAACTTCGCACAACCCCAACCCACACGCCGCGAAGTCCGCACCGGCGATGCCGAAAAACGACTCTTTCTGGCATGGCAGGACGGCAGCCAGGACCGTGTCAAGGCAGACCTCGAACTCTTCAAACGCGCCGGGCTGGACGGCAATGCCGGAGTCATCCTGCACTTCTACCCGCCGGCCACCGAACAGATGCTCGCGCAACTCGAATTCAGCTACGGTAACCAGCAGGCGTCCGCCATTCGCAGAACCTATTTTCAGGTCCGCCGCGCAGGCAGCGGGTTCGAATTCGTTGTCACCCGTCAGGTTCTCAAATAGCCCGCCCTGTTTACTCCTTTATATTCCTCTCTTCCGCATTCGATATCCGGTGGTGATCAACCATGATGAGCGTATTCAGTTTGCTGAATTCCATCACTCTGCTCGCACAGGAAGCCGCTCCTGCTGCCGGTCCCTCCTCGTTCATGAAAGTGATCGAAAACTCCATCTGGGGCGGTATCGCCATCTGCGCGGCCGGCGGCATGTGGACCGGCATCCTGCTCATGCGACGCGTCAAGCAGAAACAATTCCCCGGTGATGCCGCTGAACAGGCATTCCTCAACGAAATCGGGGAATGCCTCGAACGCCGTGACTTCGACGCTGCCATCAAAGTCTGCGATAATCCGTCCATCTGGAATATGGCACTCCCACAACTCGCCATGCTCGCCCTCCAGGCCCGCGAAGAACCCATCAAGAAAATCCGGCAGATCGTCGGTGAACGCTTCGAACGCGATATCCTCGGAAACCTCGATCGACTCAATTCCTGGGTCGGCACCAGCATCAAAACCGCCCCGCAACTCGGACTGCTCGGCACCGTGCTCGGAATGATCAACGCCTTCGCCAAAATCGCCGGCGCGGCCGCCACCGGGGTCGACCCCAAAGAACTCTCCGCCGACATCAGCTTCGCCCTCTGGACTACCGCTGCCGGTATGGCAATCTCCATCCCGCTCATCGTCATGCAGGGCGCCGCGTCCAATGGCATCAAAAAACTGCAGGAACGCGTTGATGAAGGCACCGGCGCTTTCCTCGATGAACTCGCCGCCGCCAAAGCTGCCCGCTGAAGAACAGCCAACCCCAGGTCCATAACGCCCTGCACAAAACACTCCTGACCACTCCTGACGGCCCCGGAGCCAGCGGACGATGAGCGCCGAAGAAGACGATGCCCCCTTCCAGAAAAAGAAACGGCCCTCGGAAGATGCCGAAATCGACATCACGCCCATGATCGATGTCACCTTCCAGCTGCTCATCTTCTTCATGGTCACCTCCACGATGCAGGGTAACCCTCCCGCCATCGTCCCTCGTTCCGTCTCCGGCGGTTCCACCGAACTCAACAAAATCGCCTTCAAACTCGTCATCAAAGCTCCCGCCGACACCAATACTGATCCCGTAATGGAAATCGACAAAAAACCCATCACCCTCGAAGAACTCCGCATCCGCCTCAACGAAGAATCCGGCTCCAGACCCAATGGCATCGACCTCATGATTATGGGCGACCGCGATGTCCCCAATCGCTTCACCGGAGAACTCGAAACCATGATCTCCGAAATCCCTAACGTCGGCTTCCACTACGCCGTCCAGGACCGCCGTGAATAAAGCCCACTCCCGCCCACTGACAACTGACAACTGACCAATGACAACTGACCAATGACAACTGACCAATGACCAATGACCACTGCCCACTGCCCAATGACAACTGCCCCCCGCGAAGAATCCCATGAGCGACCTGACTGACAAACGGCTCGGCGAATTTCACCTGCTCCGCAGGCTGGGGAGTGGCGGCATGGCCGAAGTGTTCCTTGCCGAACAAACCACACTCCAGCGATACGTCGCCGTGAAGGTCATGAAACCCTCCCTCATGGCCCACTCCGGCCAGGATATGCTCGCGCGCTTCCGCCAGGAAGCCATGATGGCCGCCGGACTCAACCACCCCAACATCGTCCAGGTCTACACCATCGGGCAGGAAGGCGATCTGCACTACATCGCCCAGGAATATGTCCAGGGCCAGGACCTGGCAACTCTGCTTCGCGAACGCACCAGACTCGATCTGACTTCCGCTTTTCACGTGATGAAGCAGGTCGCCGCTGCTCTCAAAGCGTCCGGCCGGGCAGGCATTGTTCACCGTGACATCAAACCCGAAAACATCCTCGTCAATAAAAAAGGCGAAATCAAAGTTGCCGACTTCGGTCTTGCGCAGCTTGGCGAATCCAGCGATCGCTCCGCGACCGTCACCATGGGAACCCCGCTCTACATGAGCCCTGAGCAGGTGCAGGGCAGAGAACTCGATCCGCGTTCCGACATCTACAGCTTCGGCGTTACCTGCTACCAGCTGCTCTGCGGGGAAACGCCGTTTCGCGGTGCCACTGCTTCACAGATCGCTCTGCAGCACATTCATAACCCGCCACCACGACTCGAGGAAAAAAATCCGGATCTTCCCGAAATTGTCTGCCGACTGGTCCATCGCATGATGGCCAAACGCACCAGCCTCCGCTACCAGTCCGCCGAAGAAGTCCTCGAAGACATCCGCACCCTCAGCACCGCCCACAAACAGGGACGCTCGCTCGACCTCGTCAGACTCCCGCGCCTCGAAGAACTCGAACGCAAAGCCGAACAGGAACGCCGCAAACCAGCGAAGTCCGCCAGCCCACTCGAAAACGAACTCGCAGAAGACTCCTTCGAACTCGCGCCATCCGCGGTCGCAGGCGATACCGTCGCCATAGCCGACCTCAGCCGGTCCGCCCGAGCTGGCTTCCAGCTGCAGCCTGAAACTACCCCGGGCTCCCCCGCTGACGACGACGAAGAAGACTCGCCCCCACGCCGCACTCGCACCGAAGAAAACGCCTCCATCGACCTCACACCTGCCGTCGACGTCACCTTCCAGCTGCTCATTTTCTTCATGGTCACCGCCTCCTTCAGTATGCAGAAGGCGTTCGACGTTCCCCCCGCCAAACAAGCCGAAGGCGTCTCCGTCGCTGTGGTCGTTCAGGACGAATCCCAGTCCGCCGTCAAAGTCCAGGTCGATGCCGACAACACCATGATCATCGATGAACAGGACTCCAAACGCGCCGCCAACTACCGCGAACTCCTCGAACTCCTCAAAGCTGAAAAAACTGCCAGCTCAGATGTCACCGACATCCAGCTGGAACTGCATCCCGATTCCACTCATGAAGCCCGAGTCATCGTGATTGATGCCGCTACTCAGGCCGGTTTCACTCGCGTCCGCAATAAGGTCATCGAATGGTAGCCCCCTCTCAACCCACTCCGGACGATTCGTCCACCGATGCTGCTGTGCAGGCCGTCCGGCAACAGGCCCGCCAGCAGCTCAAACGCGGACGCATGGCTCTGCTCTCCGATCGACTCACCGGCGGACCACAACGCCCGGGTCAGCAATCCATTACGCGTTCCCCCGCCGTCCTCTTTCTCACCGGCACCACTCTGGTCTGCCTCATCCTCGCAGCCATCTTCTGGTTCATCAACCAGCGAAATGCCGAATCCCGAATGCTCAAGGAAGCCCAGACCTTCCTCGAACAACAGAAATATCTCGACGCCGAAGCTCGCTTCACTCAGTTCCTCAAAGTCTACATCAAAACTGAATCCACCCCCGCTGCCCGCATCGGACTCCATCGCACTCTCGTCGAAAAATACATCCAGACCACCACGCCCGATGTCATCCGCGGCATGACCGAACTGCGGAATCTCATGAGCGAATGCGGGGACCTCCCGGGATACAGCGAACTCACCGACACCCTCCGACGCTACTCCGATCGACTCGCCTACGCCGGTGCCATCGTCGCCGAGCAGGCTGCCTCCGAAGATGCACTCCGCGTCAGTCGTGAAGCCGTTGATCTCCTTCGTCGCTTCTCCGGCGAAACCGGCATCCCCAAATCCCGCGAAGAATTTCTCGTCGAACGCCAGCGAATTGCCGAAGGAGCCATCGCACGCAAACAGTCCTTCAAAGCCACCATCGAAAAAATCACCAGCCAGCTCGCCGCCGGACAAACTGTCCCCGCACTCGAAACCCGGCAGGCACTCATCGATCGCTTCCCCTCTCTCAGCACCGACAAAGACGTCTCAAAAATGCTCGCGGATATCCTCAACCGCGAAAAAGAACTCGTCACCCGCACCGACCTCGGTCGTGATGCTCCCGCCAGCCCCGCCAACTCCCCGCTCCCCGCAGCCACGCTCGCACTCCGCACTCAGGGACGCTCCGATCTCACGTCCCAGGGACGCTCCATCTTCACCATCGGCATCGACTCCTGCTGGGCCGTCGATGCCGATACCGGAGACCCCCGCTGGCGCACAGTTCTCGGGACCAATCCCCCCTTCGAACCCATCGAAGTTGACGGCTCCGAAAAAGGAGTCCTCGTCTACAGCACGCTCACAGAAGAACTCCAGCTGCTCTCCCAGACAACCGGCATGCCACTCTGGCGCCAGTCGCTCGAAAGCCGCCCCTCCGCCAAACCCATCCTGCTCGCCGGCAACATCATCATCCCCACCGACAACCAGGAACTCTGGCAAATCGCTGCCGTCAACGGTCGCGCCCTCGCAAAACTCTCCTTCCCCCAAACCGTGATCGGACCTCCAGCCGTCACCGGCGATGGACAGAAACTCGTGCTCCCCGGCGACCAGGCCATGGTCTACACCATCTCGCTCAACCCCTTCGCCTGCGAAACCGTCTCCCACATTCCCCACCGTCCCGACAGCGTCCGCGTTCCCATGCTCGCCGCCGGCCGCTACTTCCTCCTCTGCGACAACGCTTCCGCCGCCAAAGGCCGCATCCAGACTCTGCAAACCGAATCCGACGGCCGACTCTCCATCGTCGCCTCCAACGAAGTCGACGGACAAATTTTCGACCCGCCGCTCCTGCGCGGCTACGAACTCTTCATCCCCTCCTCCCCGCAAAGAATCTCCGCCTTCCGTGTCGGTGACGAACCCGGCCAGCCACCGCTCGCTGCCATCGGCGCTAATCAGCTCGAAGAAGGACTGCAAACCCGCATGTTCATGCTCGCAGGACCCGGCGGACAACTCTGGCTTGCCGGACGGGATCTCCGCCGCTTCAGAACCCGCACCAACTCCGTCGAACTCGACTCCGCCGTCGCCGCTGAAGGCATTCATGCTCAGCCCATTCAGGTCCTTGACGAATCCGTCTTTCTCACCACCCGCTCCGCCCAGTCCGATTCCACCTTCTTCACCCGCACCGACCGCGAACAAATGCTTGGCATCTGGCGCACCGTTATCGGGTCCCGCATCGTCGCACTCGCACCCTCCGCCGGTGGAAATGCAGTTCTCGCCCTCACTGACTACGGCGAAATCTATCGCCTGCCTGCCCCCGATATCCTCAAAGGCACGTTCGTCACCGAAAGCGTCAGTCGCTTCCGACTCCCCGATAAACTCGCCTCCCCCATCCAGGGACTCGTCCTCGCAGACGGACGACCCGCAGCCTGGGCCGGCGCACCTGAACCTGCACTCTGGACCTTCACACCCACCGGTCAGCTCGAACGTCGCTGGCAACTCCCGGATGCTCCTCAGGTGCCTCCCGTTGCCATAGCTGCCGGTGCCGTCTTCGCCTCCTCCGGCCGACTCCACCTCACCGCCATGGCCGACGGCAGGACGGCCGAAGAATATCGCGCCTCACAAAACCAGACTCAGCAGCAGCCCTGGAAAGCACTCCTCGCTCTCAACGATACGCAGGTCCTCGCCGTCTCCGCCAGCAATGATCTCGTCCGCGTCGAGTACCGACCAACCCCCAGACCACAGCTCGCAGAAGTCGGTGTCACCCGCCTCCCGCAACCCATCGAACTCACACCCGTTGTGTCCGGTAACTTCCTCTATGCCGCCAGCACCACCGGTAAACTCCTGCTCCTCCAGACCGCAACCCTCGAACTGCTCGCCGAAACAGACCTCAACGGAATCCCCTCCGCTCCGCCCAAAGCCGCAGGTAATCTCGTGCTTGCTGAAGTCGCCGGCGAACGAGCAGCCATCTTTCGCGCCGAAAATGGACTCGTCCCCGCCGGTTCCATTCCGCTCAACGGACACACCCTCGTCGGACAGCCGCTCCCCCTGACCGACGGATTCCTCGTGGCCCGCTCCGATGGAACCATCTTCAAACTCAACCCTGACGGCTCACCCGCAGATCAGTCACTCAACATCGCCCAGCAGCTGCAGAGTGGTTTTCTGAAACTGGGTGATCAGATCATCATCCCCGGTCTCGACGGCAGCCTCTATTCCGTCAAACCCGACCTTCAGCGGTAACATTCCATGTGCTGCACTCGTTTACTCTGCATCCCGTTTCTTCGCGGTCCACGCTCAGCCGGCTATTCCGGCAGCCCGGCCCGCAGAACGGCTTTCAGCCTCCTCGCGTTCGCCGCTGCGCTGTTCTGCACACTCAGCGGCCTCGCCACAGCTGACGAAAAAGTCACCCGCA
Organism: uncultured Chitinophaga sp.; assembly: GCA_964561125.1. Lineage (GTDB taxonomy): Bacteria > Planctomycetota > Planctomycetia > Planctomycetales > Planctomycetaceae > SXXK01. The sequence goes on from CAZLOQ010000016.1 coordinate 40,113, forward strand.
CCGAACTCCCCAGACTCTCCGAACTTGCCATCCCCGAAGCCGAAGCACTCCTTCGAGCCGATGCCGACGACAAGGAATTCGACTGGGTGGTCATCCGGGCAACCAACGAAGCGGATCGCCGCGTGGCCGTTGTCAATCCCGTCTTCCCCCGCCCCGATACGCTCGCCAGACAGGAAGCCGAATACAAAAAGCTCGAAGCTTCCCGTCCTCAGAATCCCAAAGAACGTGAAGCCCGCGCCACGCGACTCAAAAGCCTCAAAAAACTCATCTTCACTCTCCCGGGTGACCTCACCGAATATGCCGTTCCCGTCGAACAGGTCGATCAGATCATGTACTTCGAGGACCTCATGCTGCTGCGCGTCGACAAACTTCTCGAAATCAACGACTTCCGCACCGCCTACGAACTCCTCCTCCGCGTGGAAACCGAAATCCCCAACTGGGACAAAGCCACGCCGCGCTTCGAACGCCTGCTCATGGTCGAAGCCGCCCAGCGCGCTCAGTCCGGCGAAATCTACGCCGCACTCGCACTGCTTGACGAAGTCTTCCAGCGCAACAAAAACAATCCGGAACTCCCCGATCGGATGGGAGCCATCGTCGGCCCCATGATCGATACCGCTCTCGCCGCCGAAGATTTCCGCAAAACGCGATACCTCATCGGACGCATCCAGAAACTCTTCCCCCAGCATCCCCTCGTCCAGGCCACCACCAGCCGACTCCTCCAGGCCAGCACCGCACTCCTTGAACAGGCCACCACCGAATTCGCCGCACGAAACTTCGCCACCGCCGCAGAACTCGCCCGACGCGCCGAACTCATCTGGCCCACCGAAGGCAACTCCCGCGCTGCCTACACCCAGTACTTTGCCAGACACCAGATTCTCCGTGTCGGCATTAATGAATTCGCCGGCAAGAGCATCTACCCGGCACCGATCGAATCCCGTGAACGGCTCAATGAACTCGTACACGCCTCCCTCTTCGAACCCTCCTCCGCCGACGAACTCACCTACTTCCGCTCCGGATTCTTCGAAAACTGGGACCCCGCTGACCTCGGCCGCGAAGTCCTCTTCACACTCCGCGAAACCCGCCCCGCCTGGCAGTCTCAACCGCTCTTCACCGCCGCCTCCGTCGCCGATGCCATCAGCCACCGCATCGATCCCCGAAGTCCGCTCTTCGACACTCGACTCGCCTCCTTCGTCTCCGAAGTCGCCGTCCGCTCACCCGCACAACTCCGCATCCGCTTCTCCCGCGTCCCGCTCAGCATCGAATCGCTCCTCCGCTTCCCCGTCACCAGCACCGCCCGCACTCCTGATTCCGAACCCGAAACACCAGCGGCCCGGACTCCCGACTCCAGTGACCAGCCCGCAACAGCAGAACCCGTCGTCGTTTCCACTCGATTCCTTCAGTCCGCCACCAGCCCACAGGAATCGCGCTGGGTCCGCGCCATCCCCGAACCCGATGGATTTGATGCCGGCAAGTATCACATTGCAGAGATCCACGAACGCCACTTCGCCGACCGGTCCAACATGATCCAGGCCTTCATTCGCGGCGATATCGACTGCATCCCGCACCTGCTGCCATGGGAAATCGAATCCTTCAAAGCCTCCACCCACCAGGTCGTCCCCTACGCACTCCCCATGACGCATATCATTGTCTTCAATCCACTCTCCGACCGCATTACCAACGCCCAGATGCGACGCGCCCTCTCCTTCGCCGTCAATCGCGACGGCATCCTCCGTTCTACTGTCCTCCGCGACCCCGCAGCCCGATACGGACGCCCCACCAGCGCCGCCTGGCACCTCGCCAGCTATGCCACCGAACCCCGTCAGCAACCTCCGGCTTTCAACCTGCGACTCGCTTACGCACTCCGCTTCGCCGCCGAAAGCCAGCTCAAAATCGCAGAACTCACCAAACTCACCGAAGCCGCCCGCGCTCAGGCCACCAAAGACAAAATCAACTTCGACTCCGAAACATTCCGCAAAAACACCAAAGTCGATTACATCAAACTCCCAAGGCTCCGCTTCGTTGTCGACCCCGACCCCATCTCTAACGCCGCCGCCGAACGCATCGTTACCTACTGGCAGAAAATCGGCTTCGAAGTCGACGTCATCAAAAGTGATCGCGAATGACAACCCCTCGCTGATTCCGAATGGGACCTCTGCTATCGACAGCTCCGCATGGAAGAACCACTCCTCGAACTCTGGCCCGTGCTCACCAATGACCCGACCCTCGATATGAAACGACTCCAGCTCTTCCCCGACTGGATGCGACAGGAACTCGTCGGACTGGACTACGCCGCCAGCTTCACAGATGCCCAGGAAAAACTCTTCCGCATCCACAACCACATCGCCGCTCAGGCGTTCCTCATCCCGCTCTGGGAAGTTGACGACTATGCCGTCTTCCGCAGAAACGTCACCGGACTCCCCCCAAAACTCATGTCCACCTACCACAACGTGGAACGCTGGATCATTCGACCATGAAACTCCACAGGTCTCTCCCGCTCATCCTCCTTGCCCTCCTCGCCCCCGCGAACGCTCAGGATGCAGCCACCGCTCCGCCAACCCGGCCCGCCGAACCCGCCACCACAGCAACCCCTGCTCCCGTCGTTCCCCTCCAGGACCGCCCCTACCGCGTCAGCATCGAGGTGGCTTTCAGCGGCTCCATTCCCACACCACTGCACCTGCGAACCACACTCGTCAGTCAGATCCGCGCCGGCTTCAAAAGAATGTATGGCAGCATGTGGGATGCCGTCGTGCACGAATCTGCATGGTTCAGACCGGGCACCCGTCTGCAGCTGCAACGGATCACTGAAAACGATCTCCGTGACGCCTGGCCCGAAGCTGCTGCCGAAAAACTCCTGCTCATCTCCGTCGAAAACGAACAGTCTGGTTTCATTGTCAGCTGCCGCGAGTACGACACACGCATCGAAGAACTCTCCCCGGATCTCTCACGCAGCGTTTTCACATCCGGCGAAGTGGCCCACGCCGCCTGCGAACTCGGACGCAACTGCTTCCGCCCTGTTCTGCTCTATTCCAGCCCCACCATCGACAAATCCCAACTCGAATTTGTCCTCCAGGCCGGCAACCTGCTCCCCCCGGACCCCTCCGCAGCCCAGATCGCCCAGGGAGATGTGCTCCGCACCTTCCTCCGCCAGATGGATCGCAAAAACCCCGGCAAAGTCAAAATCCTGCAGAGGCTCGATCTGTGCTACATCCAGGTCACTGACTTCAATCGCGTCCTTGGTACCGCCGGCTTCTCCCAGGACGACAGCCCGGTTGCACTCCCGGATGCCGCAGAACCCTCCACCAGCTACACGGACACAGCGCGTGTCCGCGGACTGCTCCTCTCACACGGACCGGTCCCCTTCGGTGGCAAAGTGGGCCGCAACCTCCAGCAGATTGCCATTCGCCAGCGGCCCATGGCATCCTCCAGCCGCGTCAGACTCGTGCTCCGCGACCGCCCCGATCGACCACTCGTCTGCATCCGCGTCGACCAGGTCCCCAAACGCGATTCACCCCCTGAAGCCCGCATTCGGCAGCTCACCGATCGCAGCGGTGAACTGGAACTCGCCGTCGACCCCGCCAACCCCACCTTCTGGCTGTACGCCTACAGCGGCTCAACGCTGCTCGCAAGAATCCCCTATGCCCCCGGAGTGTTGCCGAAGGAAATCGTCAAACTCCCCGATGACTCCATTCGTCTCGGCGTTGAAGGCGACCTGTATCTGCTCCGCGATGAGCTCGTCGACATGGTCGCGGAAAAGGCCGTTTACATGAGCATCGCGAAGAAGGCTTCGGCTGCCGGGGACAAACCAGCCTTCGAAAACGCCGTCGCCAGCATCGATGCACTCCCTGCCAGACAGCAGTTCGGAGATCGGCTGGATGCCATTCGCAGCCCCGCCCTGCAGAAAGCCGAAGCCGCTCGCAACACAGGCGCCAAACGCCGCATCGAATCGCTCATTACCAAAATGAGAGAATCCATCGACAAGTTCTTTGCGGCAGACAAGCGAGTGAAAGAGGCGGACGAGCTGCAGAAGCTGCGTCAGGCAGCCGGGCTCCCGCCCGCGGCCAGTGCCAACCCCGCGGCCAGTGCCACACCCGCCAATCCTCCCCAGGCCCCCTGAACGCCACTGTCAGGCGCTCGGACGCATCTGCGAATACATCGTCAGAATCTCATGCAGGTCAGCCGACACACGAACGTCCTCGTCCGCAAAATCGCTCACCCAGGTTCTGTCCCAGATGATCGCATCCGCAAGGATCCTTGTGAAATCACCCAGTTTCATGGAGACTTCGGGCTCAGGAAACGCAACGGTATCGGTGTCATCTGAGCCGACGAAAAGACGAAGTCTGGGACGCATCCTTACAACCCCTGCACTGCAATCACTGCCGAATGTCACAGTCCGACCAAACAGGCTCAGCCGGTTTCCCCCGGCAACATCGGCACTACCCCCTTTATCGGGCGGTCCCTCAAAATCGCTTCATCAAAAATTCCGATTGCAACCAGACCAGGGATTCCAGCTGAAAAATCACTGATTGTGAAGATTTGGATTCAAGTCACGTTCAGTTTTCGCCCTGCAGGTCGCTCAACCGCTCCCTCCATACCCCGCGTTCCTTTCCGTTTGCCGGAATTCCCGCTAGAATCCACGGGATGAAGGTCTTCACTGGCATCGCTGTTTCGCCCGGAATTGTCACGGGCCCGGTTCTTGTACTGGGTTCCGAAAACTTCCGTATTCCCGGACGCTATGTCGCCAGCGACGCCATCGATGCCGAACTGCACCGCTTCCACCTCGCCCTCGAACACGTCTGTCGCGATATTCAGGCCAACGAACAGCTCGTCACCGCCCAGCTGGGTCAACAGTACGGTGCCATCTTCTCCGCCCACCTCCAGATGGCCCAGGACCCGCGGCTCATCCGCGAAGTCGAAGGTCTCATCCGCGACCACTGCCGGTCCCCTGAATCCGCCGTCAGTCGCGTGCTCCGCGGATACGCTGAACAGCTAGAAAAACTCGGCGACCGCTACCTCTCCGAACGCGCTCTCGACATCTTCGATCTCGAAAAACGACTCCTCCGCCAGCTACTCGGCGAAAGCCGCGAAGAACTCCGTAACCTCACCCAGCCCGTCATCCTCCTCGCACACGAACTCACCCCTGGCGAAACAGCCGCTCTCGACACCCGCTTCGTTCTCGGCTTCGCCACCGAAGTCGGCGGCAAGACCAGCCACACTGCGATCCTCGCCGGAGCACTCGAAATCCCCGCCATCGTCGGCCTTGGCCGCTGCCTCGCTGCCGTTTCCGGCGGAGAAAACGCAATTCTCGATGGCGACCACGGTCAAATCCTCATTGACCCCGACGCTGATTCGCTCGCCCGCGTCCGTGATTCTCAGGCCCGCAGCCAGCGCGTCCGCGAACGACTCCGACAAATCGAACAGCTCCCCGCCGAAACCGTCGACGGACATCGAGTGACCATCGGCGGCAACATCGAATTCCCCGAAGAAGTCAGCCACTGCATCACCAGAGGTGCTGATGGCATCGGGCTTTATCGCACCGAATTTCTCTTTCTCAGCGGAAATCGCGAACCCTCCGAAGCCGATCACTTCGAAGCCTACTCCCGGGTCCTCGATGCCTGCCAGGATCTCCCGATCGTCATTCGCACACTCGATCTCGGCGCCGACAAAGTCCCCCAGCTGCTCGAACATCAATTCGCAGACTCCCCCAATCCAATGCTCGGGCTCCGCAGCATCCGGCTCAGCCTCCGCAGCACACCCATGTTCAAACGGCAGCTCCGCGCCATCCTCAGAGCCTCCGTCCGCGGCAATGTCCGCGTCATGTTCCCCCTCGTCTCCACACTCCTCGAATTCCGTCAGGCCAGAATGATCCTCATGGACGTCATGGAAGACCTCGAAGAAGAAGGCATTCCCTTCCAAAGGAATATTCCTGTCGGCATGATGGTCGAAGTTCCCTCCGCTGTGATCCTCGCCAACGAATTTGCCGCCGAAGTCGACTTTTTCTCAATTGGTACCAACGATCTCATTCAATACACTCTTGCCTGCGACCGCTCCGATCCGACCGTTGCCAATCTGTATCGCTCCGGAGACCCCTCCATTCTCCGGCTCATCCAGATGGTCGTTCAGGCGGCCAGAACGCACGGCAAACCTGTCACCGTCTGCGGACAAATGAGCTCCGAGCCGCGGTTTATACCGCTCCTCGTCGGCCTCGGACTCAAAAGCCTCAGCGCCACACCCCAGGCCATCCCGCGGCTCAAGGAAGTGGTCCGCAGCCTCTCCATGACAGATGCCATCCGCATCGCTCAGCACGCCCTGTCTCTCGATCTGGCGCGCGACGTCGAACACTACCTCCAGGGAGAACTCGTCAGACTCTGCCCTGATCTTGATGAAGGCAGCGGCTTCTGAACCGCTGCCCTCTGAACCCGTACTGCAGCCCGCGACGTTCGCCGGCTGGCACCGAACAACCCCCAAAAGTCACTCAGTCAGACCAGGCCCAACATGAAAAAGGAAATGCTCATCAATGTCCTGCAGCCGGAAGAAAGCCGGATTGCAATTGTCGAAGACGGAGTCCTTGAAGAGCTCTACGTCGAACGCAGCAGCGCCGAAAACTACGTCGGCAACATCTACAAAGGTCGCATCGTCAATATCGAACCCAGTATCCAGGCGGCCTTCGTCGACTTCGGCGTCGGACGCAACGGCTTTCTCCATGTCAGCGACGTCGAATACCAGTACTATCGGCACCTCGTCAAAGACCGTGACCAGGACGACGAAGATGACGACGGCGATGACCAGACCGGCAGACCCCCGCGACATCTCAACGAACGCAACGCCCGCAATAAACCCCCCATCCAGAAAATCTTCCAGCGCGGCAGCGAAGTGCTCGTTCAGGTCATCAAGGAAGGCATCGGAAACAAAGGCCCAACCCTCTCCACCTACATCTCCATTCCCGGCCGCTACCTCGTCCTCATGCCCGGACTCCAGCGCGTCGGTGTCAGCCGCAAAATCGAAGACGAAAAAACCCGCAAACGACTCCGACAAACCATGAAGTCACTCCAGCCCCCCGAAGGGCTCGGCTTCATCATCCGCACCGCAGGCATCGATCGCGAAGAATCCGACCTCCGACGCGACCTCAGCTACCTCCTGCGACTCTGGGAAACCATCGTCCAGAAACTCCGCAAAACCCCTTCCCCCGCAGGGATCTACGAAGAAAGCGACATGATCATCCGCACCATGCGGGATATCTACACCACCGAAATCGACTCAGTACTCATCGACGAAGACAGCGCCTGGGAACGCGCTCGCGAATTCATGAAAATTGTCATGCCCACGCATGTCAATCGCGTTCAAAGATACCCCGGCACCGAACCAATCTTCAATAAATACGGCATCGAAGACGAAATCGCCCGCATCCACGATCGCTACGTTCCGCTCCCCGGCGGCGGCTCACTCGTCATCGACCAAACCGAAGCACTCGTCGCCATCGACGTCAACAGCGGCAGCTTCCGCGCTGATACCGACGCCGAAAAAAGCGCCTATCAGATGAACCTCAAAGCTGCCGATGCCATCGCACGACAAATCCGACTCCGGGACCTCGGAGGCGTCATCGTCAATGACTTCATCGACATGCGCGAAGAAAAACATCGCCGTGGCGTCGAACGCGCTCTCCGCGATGCCGTTGCCCGCGACCGCGCCCGCACTCGAGTCCTCCGCATCAGCCCCTTCGGACTGATCGAAATGACCCGACAACGCATCCGACCCTCGCTCCGACGCAGCGTCTACGAAAACTGCCCCGCCTGCAACGGCGTCGGACAGGTCAAAACTGCCGAAAGCCTCTCCATCGAAGTCATGCGACTCGTACTCGCGGCCGCCTCCAGCGAACCCGTCAAACGCATCGTCATCGAAGTTCATGACCGCGTCGGTAACTACCTCAATAATCGCAAACGCAAGGAACTCATCCGCATCGAAGACGAAAACGAGGTCGAAATCGTCATCGTCACCAAATCCGACGTGCTCTTCGAACACATGACCTTCAGAGCCGAGGATGCCGCCGGAAAAGAAGTCTCCGTCGCCTGATCAGCCCGCCTTTCTCAGCCGCCCCAGAATCCGCTCGAAGTCGTCGTTGTCCGCAAAATGAATCACAATCTGACCCGCATTGTTCCGCCGCTGCCGAATGTCAATCTTCGCCCCCAGAAGATCTCGCAGCGCACTCTGCAGCGACAGCACGTGATTCGTCGGCTCCTGCGACGACTCAGCTGATTCCCCCCTCGGTGCAACTGCCCCCGACTCATCAACCGCACCCGCAACCCCGCCATCAGCACCAGCAGACTCCGCCCGCTTCAGCTGCTCACGCACCAGCTCCTCCGTACGCCGCACCGACAACTGCTCAGACACAATCTGCTCCGCCAGCTGTTCCTGCAACTCCCCAGGAACCGCCAGAATCGCTCGCGCATGCCCCGCCGAAATGCGGTCGCTCCTCAGCAACACCTGCACCGGCTCTGCCAGCTCCAGCAACCGCAGCATATTGCTCAGATTCGCCCGACTCATACTCAACTGTCGCGCCAAATCCTCAATCGTCCCCCCAAAACGCTCCAGATAATCCTTAAACGCCCCAGCCTTCTCCAGAACATTCAGATCTTCCCGCTTCAGATTCTCTTCCAGCGCCGCCTCCATTGCCTGGCGGTCCGAGAAGTCAATCACCCGACACGGAACCGTCTCAAGCCCCGCCTGCTGAGCAGCCCGCCAGCGACGTTCACCCGCCACCAGCTGATAGCCACCCTCCGCTCGCGGACGAACCACCAGCGGCTGCAGAATCCCGTGCCGACGAATACTCTCAGACAACTCGTCAATCGCCGCCTGATCAAATTCCCGACGCGGCTGCTGCGGATTTCGCTCGATCAGCTCCAGCGATATCTCGTCCGATCCCGGCGCCGGCGGACCTGAAGGACTGTGCATCGGCAGAATTGACGGCTGCTCGGAAAGTTCCCCTTCACCGTTCCCCAGCAGTGCACTCAGACCCCGCCCCAGACGCCGCTTCAGAAAATTCGGCCCGCCTGCCTGCTCCAACGTCTGCGATTCCATGTCTGTTCCCTGCTCCGGTTGAAGATCCCCGGCCAAATCACCGGTTCCTCGTCCACATCGGCATTCATCAGGCAAACTGTTCAATACAATCCAAAAATTCCGCACAATCAGAATCAATCCGGCAAATCCCCCGAACATCCCATTCACCCCGAACTGCGCCGGCAAAAACACGATCCAATCACCACAAATCGCAGCGCATTTCAAACCCGAACAGTACGCCGAATTGTTATAATCCGAAGGCCGAAATTCCTGCCACACACACCCGAGGTTCCCCCGCATGGCACGCATCCAGCAGCTCGATACGCACGTGGTCAATCGCATCGCCGCAGGTGAAGTCGTCGAACGCCCCGGAAGCGTGATCAAAGAGCTCCTGGAAAACAGTGTCGATGCCCTCTCCACTCGCATCGACGTCGATATCCAGGGTGGCGGTCTGGAACTCATTCGCGTCGCCGATAACGGTGAAGGGATCCACCCCGAGGACATGCTCCTCGCCGTCTCCAGCCACGCCACCAGCAAAATCCGCACCGACGCAGACCTCGACCACGTCAGCACGCTCGGCTTTCGCGGCGAAGCACTCGCCTCCATCGCCTCCGTCGCTCAGTTCCGCATTCGCACCCGCCCCGAAGACTGCACTGTCGGCCGCGAACTCGAAAGCCACGGAGGACGCATCATCGCCGATCGCGACTGCGGCTGCCCCCCCGGCACCGTCATGGAAGTCCATAACCTCTTCTTCAACACCCCCGCACGCCGCCGCTTCCTCAAAAAAGCCTCCACCGAATTCGGTCATATCGTCGAACAGTTCTCCCGAGTCGCTCTCGCCAACCCCCGACTCCACATGGTCCTCCGACACAACGACAAACTCGTCTACGAACTCCCCGCCGCCAACGATCCGCTCGACCGCATCCGCCGCTTCTTCGGCGCCGAAGTCGCCGATCACCTCATCCCCGTCTCCTCCGATTCCCCGCTCCCCGACGGCTCCACCATCCGACTCTGGGGCTATGTCGGCGAACCCGCACTCAGCCGCGCCACTCGCAGCCACCAGTTCCTCTTTCTCAACGGCCGCTGGATCCAGGACCGCAGCCTCCAGCACGCTCTCGCCGAAGCCTACCGCGGACTCCTCATGGTCGGACGACACCCCGTCTGCTTCCTCTTCCTCGAACTCCCTCCCGCTCTCGTCGACGTCAACGTCCACCCCAACAAAAGCGAAGTCCGCTTTCAGGATGGACAGACACTCTACCGCCAGCTCCTCAAAACACTCCGCGACAAATTCCAGCTCCTCGCCTTCCAGTCCGGCATCGAACTCCCCAACCCCGCTCCCGCCAACTCATCATCCACCGCCTCCGCTGTCCCCGCAACCACTGCCGAACTCCGCTTCGACCGCCCTCGCACAACCAACCACACCCACCAGACGCTCAGCCTCAACCTCAACTCCGCTCCTGCACCCAACACCTATGCACGGTCCGGCAACACCACCGATCCCCTCCGCTCCTCCTTCAACGACAGCGCCGTCTTCCATCATCCCGGCGTCATCAAAGCGCTCGCCGTTGACCACGCCCCCGCACCCACAGCCGCCACACTCGCTGCAGACCCCGACTCACCCCGCACCACTCCCCAGCCAGACTCCGCTGCCCCCATGCAGCTGGCCGAAACGCAAATCCTCACCGACGAATTCCGTGCCTTCCAGATCCACGACTGCTACATCGTTGTCGCCAGCGACGCAGGGATCGAAATCATCGATCAGCACGCCCTCCACGAACGCATCATGTACGAAGCACTCCGCCAGCGAATCCTCGCCGGACACGTCGAATCCCAGAAACTGCTCATCCCCGAAACCATCGAATGCTCACCCGTCGAATCCGCCGCCGTTCTTGAATCCACCGACCTCTTCACAGAAATGGGCTTCGATATCCAGGACTTCGGCGGCACCACACTGCTCGTCAACTCCTGCCCCGTACTCATTCCCCGCGGAGGACTCGTTCGCATCATCCGCGACTTCGCCGAAAAACTCGTGCAGGCCGACGGCAAAATGGCCCGCCGTGACCTCCTCGATTCCATGCTCCACACCATGTCCTGCCGCGCAGCCATCAAAGCCGGTCAACGACTCACCCTCGAAGAAATGCGCGAACTCCTCCGACAACGTCACCTCGTCAACGACTCACATCACTGCCCCCACGGCAGACCAACCTCACTCACCATCAGCCGACATTCACTCGACCAGCAATTCGGACGACTCGGCTGAACCACAGTCACTCAGCCACCAAGCTGCCTCTTCAGCTCCGCTGCACCCGCTGCAATCGCCTCGTCCAGCTTCTCGATGATCTTCGCCCCCGCTTCCGCCAGGTCCGGCCGGCCACCGCCGCCACCACCAGCAACCGCGGCTGCCACCTTCACTGCGTTCCCCGCATGCAGCCCACGATCCTTCACCAGCGGTTTACTCACCGCAGCTATCAACGCCACCTTCCCCTCGATCACTGCACCCAGCACCAGTGCCACAGGACTGTACTTCTCTCGCAGCTGGTCGGCAAAGTCCCGCAGGGCTTCCCGCGATACGTTCTGCAGCGCTCGAGCGATCACGCGGACTCCGTTGATCACCGGGGATTCCTCAGCAATCTCGCCGATCGCATCTGCAACCGCAGACGCTGTCAGCTCGGCAATCTGCTTCTGCAACGCCCGCACTTCCTGCTGCAGCGATTCCACACGAACAGGAAGCTCTGACGCCTGCGGAGCTTTCAGCTGCTTCTGCAGCCGCGCAATCAGCTCGTCCGTGTCACGGCTCTTCTGCAGTGCTTTGGGGCCCGTGAGCGCCGTGATCCGGCGAACGCCCCGAGCCACCGGCTCTTCAGAAATCACCCGGCAGAGCCCCACCTGACCCGTGCTGGAAAGATGCGTGCCGCCACACAGCTCTACACTGAAGTCCCCCATGCTCACCACGCGAACCTCATCCGGATACTTCTCGCCAAACAACGCCATCGCCCCCCGCTTCCGCGCGTCTTCAATCGGGAGCAGTTCTGTGACCACTGCAGCACCGCTGGCGATGCAGGCGTTGATAATGTCCTCCACCTGATGCACTTCGACAGCCGTGAGCGGCTGATTGTGGGCAAAGTCAAAACGCAGTTCGTCCTGCTGCACCCGGGACCCCCGCTGAGTCGCATTCTTTCCAACCGTGCAGTGCAGAGCATGATGCAGAATGTGCGTCGCCGAATGGGCACGGCGAATCCCCGCCCGCCTTTCCGCATCCACCTGGGCACTCACATGCAGGCCTTCATGAAGCCGGCCTTTGAGCAGATGTCCGATGTGGATCCACAGATCTCCGTCCTTCTGAGTATCCACGACGTGGAACTCAAAACCGTCCGCTGTGAGTGTTCCGGAGTCGCCGACCTGACCACCCGATTCAGCGTAGAACGGGCTGCGGTCCAGAGCCACGCCAAGCGGTTCCGCATGACCGATCTCAGAGAATTCCGTGACCAGTTCCCCGCCCGAAATGATGCCCAATACCCGACTCTCCGCATGCAGGCTGTCGTAGCCCACAAAACGAGTTCCTCCCTGTTTTTTGAGCGAATCAATCGGACCGGCGCTCATCACCGAATCCGCAAACGCACCGCTCCCGCTGGTCGCCTCGTGACGCCGCCGCGCTTTCTCGTAGCCTTCCCGGTCCACTGTCAGATGGTTCTGTGCCGCCAGCGTTTCTGTGAGCTCGATCAGAAAGCCGTATGTCGCCTGCAGCTCAAACGCATCTTCACCCGAAATCACTCCACCCGACTTCGCTTTGGCCGCCAGCTTTTCAAAGCGCGGCATGCCGCGGTCGACCACGTCCAGAAACTGCTCCTCTTCCGCTCGGATCACATTGGAAACTGTCTCTACCGTCTCCGCGATTTCCGGATACGGAGTGCGCATAGCGTCAACCACGGCCGGCACCAGCGAATGCAGGAACGGAACGTTACGCCCCAGCAGATAGCCTTCCATGGCGGCGCGGCGGAGCAGCAGGCGGACAATGTAGTTGGCTTTCTCCGGACCAGGCACCGCGCCTTCGTGAATCGCAAACGTACACGCACGCACGTGGTCGGCAATCCGCCGACACGCGCGGCCGTGGGCCGCGTCGTAGCTGTATTTGAGCTTCAGCACATCGCCCACCGTGTTGCAGAGCGGCTTAAGAATGTCAATTTCAAAGTTGCTCAGCACTCCCTGCAGACACGATGCACACCGCTCAAGCCCCATCCCGGTGTCGATGTTCTGTTTCGGAAGCGGGTGCAGGTTGCCCGGCGGACTGCCCACACGGTTGAACTGCGTGAACACAAGGTTCCAGATCTCGACCGGCTTCGTCGCTCCCGGTGCCAGGTAATAGATTTCAGAGCAGGGGCCGCAGACACCGTCCGGGCCCTGAGAAGGCGCGGAGGCCGGCCAGAAGTTCTCGGATTCATCACAGCGACTGATGCGGTCCGCCGGAAGCTTGATTTCAGTGTTCCAGATCCCGAAGGCTTCATCGTCATCCAGATAAACGGTGACAGTGGGCCGTTCCGGGTCAAGACCCAGCCAGCGACGGTCCGTCAGAAATTCCCAGGCCCAGTGAATCGCTTCACGCTTGAAATAATCACCGAACGAAAAGTTGCCCAGCATCTCAAAGAAAGTGTGGTGATACGCCGTCACGCCCACGTTGCCGATGTCGCCCGTTCGCAGGCATTTCTGGCTCGTCGTCGCCTTCGTGAAATCCAGCGGACCGATTCCCAGAAACTGATTCTTGAACTGATTCATGCCCGCAGGAGTGAACAGGACCGTGGGATCGTCCTTTGGTATGAGCACGTCACTGGGGCGACGCACGCAGCCTTTGGATTCAAAGAAAGACAGATATTTTTCACGCAGTTCGTCGGTTTTCATGGCGCTTGCCGGGGTGGGCTGCAGGGACAGGGATCAGAGATCGCAAACGGTCAACTTTGCTGAAAGACCGCTCAGCGGGAAAATGCAGAATTGACAGTCTACCCGGTTTGCGCTGGAGATGCACGCCCGCGGGGGAACAGTGGCGTGGGGGAAGTCAACAAGAATCCTTGCCGATTTCATCAAAACCGGCAGTATTTCCCACCTGACTCCACTCGCCCCTTTTCATCACATCCGCCAGCTCACACCCCGGTTTACAGTGGACAGACCAGCGCACGCCAGTCGACAATTCACAACAACCCGCCCGCCCCCGCATCGGAACCGCGCCGCATGTCCCTCCTTCGACTGCTCTTCATCAGCTGCCTGCCTGCGCTCTGCTGCCCGCTCCCCGCGATTGCCCTGCAATCTCCACCGGAACTCACCGAAGAACAGGCCGCCTGGTTCGAAAACCGCGTCCGACCACTGCTCGCTGAACACTGCTTCTCCTGTCACAGCAGCACCGCAAAACCGCTCCGCGCCGGACTCAGACTCGATTCCCGCGCCGCCCTGCTCCAGGGCGGCGACAGCGGACCCGCGCTCATCCCCGAACGACCCGATGACAGCCTGCTCATCCACGCCGTTCGCTGGCAGGGGCTCGAAATGCCACCCGCCGGAAAACTCAGCCCGCACGACATCGACGTCCTTGCCGAATGGGTGCGACTCGGCGCTCCCTGGCCCGCTGAAACCGACACCTCCACCCCCGAACGCTCCTGGGACTTCAGCCAGCTCCGCACCGAACACTGGGCCTGGCAGCCCATTCAGCGACCGTCCCTCCCCTCCGTCAACCAGACCGCATGGGTCACCGAACCAATAGACGCCTTCATACTCGCAAAACTCGAAGCTGCCGGTCTCCAGCCCGCTCCCCCCGCTCCCCCGCATGTGCTCCTCAGACGGCTCTCACTGGACCTCAGCGGACTCCCGCCCACACCAGCCGAACTCCACGACTTTGAACAGGCCGTTTCCGTCAATCGGCAGGCCGCTGTCGATGCCGCCATCGACAGACTCCTCGCTCAACCCCTGTACGGGGAACGCTGGGGACGCTTCTGGCTGGATGTCGCCCGGTACAGTGATGGCTTCGGCGGCTTCCTTGATTCTGCCCCCCTGCCACACGCCTGGCGCTACCGTGACTGGGTCGTCAACGCCATCAATCGCGACCTGCCGCTCAACCAGTTCCTGCAGCTGCAGATCGCCGGAGATCTGGCGACACCGCCACAACCCGAAGCCACCGGCTTCCTCGCACTCGGACCCACCTATGTCTCAGACGGAGGTGATCCGGACGCAACCGCTCAGGCCCGCGCGGAAACACTCGATGACCGCGTCGATACTCTCACCCGCGGTCTGCTCGGACTCACCGTGTCCTGCGCACGCTGCCACGATCACAAATTCGATCCCATCCCCCAACTCGACTACTACTCGCTCGCCGGTATCTTCAACAACACTCAGAACCGCGAAATACCACTCGTCCCCGACGACGTTGTCAACGCCTTCCAAAGTCACCAGCAGCAGACCAAAATGCTGGCGGACCGGATTCGTCAGCGGAAAGAACTGGCAGACCAGCAACAGCGACCGCTCAGCGAAGCCGAATCAGCCGCTCAGCAGACCGACACCGAACTGCTCGCACGCCTCAAGGCCAATGCTCCCCCGAACTACCCCGTCGCCCACGGACTCGCCGAATCCGGCACCGCCGACATGCCGCTCGCCATTCGCGGCAACCTCCGCAAACCCGGCCCCCTCGCACCCCGCAGAATGCTTCGGATCCTCGAACCCGAAAACAACCTGTTCACCACCGGAAGCGGCCGCACACAGCTCGCTCAGGCACTCGTCCACCGCCGCAATCCACTCACCGCACGCGTCCTCGTCAACCGCATCTGGCTCCAGCACTTCGGGCAGGGACTTGTCCGCACCCCCGGCAACTTCGGTAAGCTTGGACAACCACCCACACACCCCGAACTGCTCGACTGGCTCGCCGCCGAACTCCACGAGGGACCCGCACCCTGGTCCCTCAAACACCTCCACAAAACCATCCTCCGCTCCTCCGCATGGCAGATGGCCAGCACCATGAATTCCACAGCCTTCGCTATCGATGCCGACAATCGACTGCTCTGGCGCATGAACCCGCGACGCATGGACGTTGAAGCCTGGCGCGATTCCATCCTCGCAGCCACCAGCGAACTCGACCTCACCCTCGGTGGGCCACCCGTCGAATCACTCCTCGACTCACCCCGCCGAACACTCTACGCAGCCGTCAGCCGCAATGGTGACCGCTACGCTTCCGACAGCTTTCTGCGACTGTTCGACTTTCCTCAGCCCCGTGCCACCAGTGAAGGCCGCGGGACCAGTGTAGTTCCGCAGCAGTCGCTGTTTCTGATGAACAGTCCGTTCATGGCGGCCAGATCCCGAGCTCTCGCAGCACGACTGGAACGCGATGCATCCGACGACTCCGCACGCATCGATCTCGCCTGCCGACTGCTCTTCGCACGCCCCGCAACTCACGCCGACCTGCAGCTCGGACACGAATTTCTCGCCGCAGCCCGCAGCGATTCCGCCACGGCAGCTCGCACCAGCACCTCCGGCAACGCCCCCGCTCTCCGGCAACCCCTGAATCCCTGGCAGCAATACGCACAGGTACTGCTCAGCTGCAGCGAATTCATGCACATCGAATAAGGCCCCCCACCCATGACTGCATTTCACATCAACCCGCTGCCCCCCTTCAGCCGCCGTGAATCCCTGAGAAGACTCGGAGCCGGTTTCGGCTGCCTCGGTCTCGCCGCTGCTGCCATCGATACCCCCGCACTCGCCGCAAACGCTGCAGCTGGCCCCAATACCACCGCACCCGGCACGGTTGCTCCACTCGCTGTCCGGACTCCCCATTTCGCTCCCAAAGCCAAACGCATCATCCAGCTCTTCATGCCGGGCGGACCATCGCAGGTTGACACGTTTGACTACAAACCCGAAATCGCCCGGTATGCCGGCCAGCGACCTGCGGAAGTCGACCGCAAATCGCTCCGCAACACCCGCAACGGACTCTTCCCCTCACCCTTCCGCTTTCGTCAGCATGGCGAATGCGGCCGGTGGGTGAGCGATATCTTTCCGCATGTGGCCCGCTGCGTCGACGACATCTGCTTCATTCATTCCATGCACACCGACATCCCCGAACATGCCGGTGCCATGCTCATGATGAACCTCGGCCACCTCCAGCCCAACCGCCCCAGCATGGGCTCATGGCTCGTGTATGGCCTCGGCACCGAAAACCAGAACCTCCCGGGCTTTGTCGCCATGTCACCACGCGCACAACCACGCGGCGGCCAGGCCAACTGGGGCAGCAGCTTTCTTCCGGGCGCCTACACCGGCTGCTATGTCAATATTCATGACATGCGCCCGGAATCCGTGCTCCACGATCTGCAGAATAACTTTCTCACCCACGCCGACCAGCGCCGCCAGGCCGCACTCCTCGCCAGACTCAATCGACTCCACGCCGACCAGCAGCAGGATGCCGCACTGGAAAGCCGCATCACTGCCATGGAAATGGCGTTTAAGATGCAGTTCAGTGTCCCGGAAGCCTTCGATGTCTCCTCGGAAACCGAATCCACCCTCAGGCTCTACGGGGACAGCGAATACGCCAAAGGCTGCCTGCTCGCACGCAGACTGGTGGAACGCGGAGTCCGCGCGGTGCAGCTGTCACTCTCAATCGACGGCTACGACATCGCCTGGGACACCGGACACGACAACATCGAAGGCGGTCATGCTGTGCTCGCCCGCGCCTGCGACCAGGGAATCGCAGCACTCATCCACGACCTCAAACAACGCGGCCTGTTCGAAGAAACACTCCTCGTCTGGGGCGGCGAATTCGGCCGCGCACCAACCTCCGAAGGGCAGAAAGGCCGCGACCATGACCACTACGGCTACACCGTCTGGCTGGCCGGTGGCGGAGTGCGCGGAGGTCTGGCCTGGGGAGCCACCGATCAGTTCGGCTGTTCTGCCGTCGAAAACCGCGTCCACGTCCACGACCTCCACGCCACCATCCTCCACCTCATGGGACTCGATCATCAACAGCTCACCTACCGCTATTCCGGGCGAGACTACCGCCTGACCGACGTGCACGGGCGAGTGATCGAGGAGATTGTCGGGTGAAACAGAGAGGATCTGAAGAATCGCGTTGTTTTCCGCATTCTTGCCGGAACTTCAAGTAAAATTGGGCGGCTTGGGCAACTCAGAATTTCCCTCCCACACCCCCTTCTTCCTTGACAATCCCCTGCAGTACCGCTATATTTCCCCCCTTCGTCTTTACCCTCCTGCCGCCAGTCGGTCGTTCCCTGATCGATCTGCCGCAAGAGATTTGCGTCTACACAAAGCCGACCTGCAACGCCTGTCTGCCCATGCCACCACTTCAATCCTTTTTCACCCTCAATGGGTTTCTGCGCGCTCTGTCTCTTCGGGTGCGACTCACCTCCCGTTACCTTGAACTGCTGCTCGACAGCAGCCGTAACGAATTCGCACTCCCGCAGCCTGAAGTTCAGCAGGACTGGGCAGACAACGTCGAGGCCCTCCGCTGGCTGGCCGGGCCGATTTATCGGCTGACTGCCGCCTTCAGGGCGAACTGCGAAAACGCAGACATTCGGATGCAACGGGAATTGAGGCGGCAGGAAGGCCGCCTCAAAGCATTTCATGGACTCCTCCTTGATCTCCACAAAGCCTACAAACCGGACCAGGCGGTTCTTTCCGACAAAGACGAATCGGTTTTACGCCAGCGGCATCAACATCTCCGGATGAATCTCGATTTCCTCATTGGTGTCTGCAACGCATGGCTTGAAGAGATCCCCGGATCCGCAGACTTCAGTTCAGGGCCCGATGACCAGCAAACCTCTGGCGAATCTTTCTTCGCGTTCTGGGACACCTTAACGTCCATGGCCGATGTCCCGCCGCTTTTCCACGATCTCGACTCGCAGGTGAAAAAAGTCAATCGCCTCGCGAATGAGCTCGCGGCTCGCCTCGCAGACAGTGCCGACACGGAATCGCACAAGAAACTCGTCCTTTCGCTCTGCATGGAAACACGGCGTCTGCTGCTGGTGCTTGTTTTTCACCTGCTCACGGTCCGTCCGGCCGCCTGCAATCAACTCAGGGCCGCTCAGGATGCTCTCAAAGCCGCGGAAGAAGCGGCAAACCGCATGCAGGATCCGACTGCTGACGCCAATGTCCAAACCAGCATCCAACTCCTCAGCAGGCGATACCAAATCCTCGTCCAGCTCACCAACGCAGAAGATCGCGGCCACGGCCACTGCCTCCAGACGCTTCAACAGACGTCTCTTCCCCAACTCGCCGAACTCCAGGCGGCGTAGGCACTGATCTTCTTTCATGTGTCTGCCGTCGTCCGCTGCAGTGGACGTTGGGTGTGTACTGCGCCTCTGCCTGCGGGTATTCTGTGAAAGCCCGAATCATGGTCCCGCAGAGCCAGACAGAAGGTTTTCAGC
>CAZLOQ010000017.1:0-11417 GCA_964561125.1 uncultured Chitinophaga sp.
TTGCCGGGGCCGTATCTGAGAGCTGCCCTTACAGGGCGTGCGTCTTCGTTGGGGGGGCTGACCCGGGGTTGCACCCCGGGCTGGTGGAGCTGGCCTTACAGGCCGAAATCGCAGCGGGTCATTGGTCATTGGTCATTGGTCAGTGGGCAGTGGGCAGTGGGCAGTGAGAAGTGGGCAGTGAGAAGTGGCAAGTCGATCGTTGCGTGCAAGAGCTCAGCTGTGTTTACGGCCTGTAAGGCAGCTCCATCAGCCTCGCATGAAATGCCAGGTCAGGCCTGATAACTGCTGCCCGGACACGGACTGTTTGCAACAGAACAGCATGGCGTTTTCCTGGAGCTCAGTCGGTTTTGCGGCTGCGGAGGTCCATTTGCCGTTCCAGTCGTGCGGAGAGCAGCGACAGCGGATAGCTCATGGCCAGATACAGCACCGCGGTCACTGCTCCCAGTTCAACCACTGCCATCGTGTTCTGCGCCTGAATGTAGTAGCCCTTCGACAGTTCAATGACACCGATCAGGCTGCAGACGGCCGTGTCCTTAAAGAGTGCGATGAAGTCGTTGGTGACATTCGGAACTGCGCGACGAAAGGCCTGGGGAATGATGATTCGCCTGAGTGCCAGGGGACGGCTCATTCCCAGCGACAATGCCGCTTCCATTTGTTCCCGGGGCACGGCCTGAAAGCCGCTGCGGAAGACTTCCGCTTCGCACGCTGCATAGTTCAGCGCCAGTGCCAGAATGGCTGCCGGAAACCGGTTCACTCCCAGCTGCTGATCAGGAAAGAGCCAGTGCAGGAAGCCGGGCACGACAAAGAAAATCAGGAACAGCTGGAGTGCCAGCGGAGTGCCTCGCAGCAGCTCTACAAAGACCTGGGACGTCACTGACTGCCAGCGAGTGCCGTACATGCGGGCGATTGCGAGCATCAGCCCCAGTGCCACGGCGATCGGCATGGAGGTGACCGACAGCAGTACTGTGGTGAGTGCTGCCTGCAGCAGCAGCCCGGTGCTGTGGAGCAGCTGTTGCCCGCGAGAGACCGCAGCAGCTCGGGCTGTGCCCCCGTCCCCGGATGCCGAACTTTCAGTAATCCCTGCGAAGCCACCGGCCGCCGTTGTTTCCAGACCACGCAGAGCCTGCGTCTCGTTCCACATCCGTTCCTTCTCGAAGATCTTCCGCAAAGTACCGTCGCGAAGGCCGGAGATGAAGGATTCATTGACCACCCGCAGCAGCTCAGGTGTTTCCCGCCGCGTGAGAGCCACGTAGAAGCCGCGGCCGACCGGGCGATCCACGGCCTTCAGCTGCGGGAAGTCACGTTCATAGAAGGTCCAGATCGGCAGATCCTGAAGATTGGCCCGAATGCCATCCTGACCCAGTTCCACTGCCTTCATTGCATCGGTCACACCATCGAATCCGGCAACCCGAATACGGTCGCCGCCAAACTGGCGAATCCACACGTCCGCTGCGGATCCCGTGAGTGCGGAAACGACCGCGGGCTGTCCGTCTTCGGTTTCAAGGAGATCGGTGAGCGATTGCAGACGGTCGTCGCTGCGGCGTCCGAGCAGCTGAAGTTCGTAGATATAATAAGGTATGGATGTGCCATAGTGAGCGGCCCGAACCTCGGTCCATTCATAGCCGTTGAGCACAATGTCGATTTCTCCCAGATCGAGCATCGCAGGGAGTTTGTCCCACTGGCACTGCACAAATTCTGCTCGCACACCCAGAGCTCCGGCAATCAGTTCCGCCAGCTCCGCCTCGAATCCTGCCAGCTCATCGGAACCCGGTCGCCGATACACAAACGGCCCGCCACCCTCTTCGTCTGCTCCCCACCGCAGCACTCCGCGTGCGCGAATGTCGTCGAGCAGGTCTGCCCGGGCTGTGGACATCCAGCCTCCGAACACTGCGAAGATTGCCAGACAACAGCTGATGCACAGCCGACGGCAGCGATCACCACGCCCGGATTTCATCTGCATCCCCCGAAGAACCAGCTGGATCTGTGACCACACATGTTCACTCCCCCGGTACTCTCGCGTCTCTTCCGGCGAAAAGGAAATCTGCCATCCACCCTTTCGGCAAATTCTGCTCTTCCACGAATTCCGGAATGTGTCTAACCTGCTGTCTTCCGGCAGTTTTCGCCGAAGCCAGGATGGCTGCGAATTCTTCGGAATGGCACAGGAATTGCCTTGGAAACTCTGCAGAAACGTTGCATCAGCCAGCTCGGGCCAAACCCGGCAAAAAGGCCGGTTTCCCCAGCCGCTCGCCACGTTTTACCACCAGTGTTTCTGTAAGAATTTCAAACCTCTGGCATGGAAGCCAACCATGAAGCTGCTGCTCCTGCTGTCACTGCTCGCCGACCCCGGTGCCGCGGCCGCCCCGCGGGACGTCGAACTGCTCGATTTCACCGCCAGCTACTGCCAGCCCTGCCGACAGATGCTCCCCATCATTCAGCGGATGGAACAGGATCGTTTCCCGGTTCGTCGAGTCGATATTTCTGAAGAACCGGACCTGTCGGCAAAATTCAGGATCACCGGAGTCCCCACGCTGGTTGTGATGGTTGAGGGACGCGAGGTGCAGAGATTTGTGGGACTCACCAGCGAATCCGTGCTCCGCGACGCCATGCTCAAGGCCGCCCGCGATCTGCGGGAAAAACGTGGCAAGGTCGTCCCCCCGAAGGACTCACCCACCGCACCGCTCGTTGCCGATACCCCGGAAACCAGCCCGGCCAGCGAAACCAGCCCGGCCAGCGAAAGTACGCCTCCCCGACGATCGCTCACTGACGTCTTTCAGCGGGTGTTCGGGAGCGGACAGAGGTCTCCCGGAGTGATTCGCGGGCAGTCGCCGACGGAAGACCAGCCGCAGTCGGGGCTTGACCAGGCCGCAACAGCCACGGTGCGCGTTCAGGTGGAAGGACGCTCGACAGAAGGCGGCCGCTCCGTTCGCGAAGTCGGTACAGGTACCATCATTCACAGCGTGCCAACCGAAACGCTCGTGCTCACCTGCGCCCACTTCTTCCTCAATCTGCAGAAGTCCGGCTCCAGTGTCACGGTGGAGGTGTTTGAGAACGGCCGGCCGCAGGCTTTTGCAGCCACCGTTGTGGGGGGCAGTCATACGCTGGATCTGGCCGTTCTTCGCATCGTTCCCAAACGTGTGTTGTCCGCCGTGGCCATCGCCCCCACCGCTCCCAAAGTGAACCCGGGCCAGCAGCTGGTGAGCTTTGGCTGCGATGCCGGTCGCCCTCCCGGCAGGCTCGACACCGAACTCATTGCCGTCAATCGCTACCTCGGAGCTGACAACCTGGTCTGCACAAAGGATCCGGCCAGCGGGCGATCCGGCGGCGGACTCTACACGTCCTCCGGAATGCTCGTGGGCGTCTGCAGTTGTGCTGATCGCGATAAATCGCAGGGGCTCTACATGGCCTGGAAATCCGTGCTCGCACTCCTGCAGGAACTGCAGCTCGAGCACCTGCTGGAGGCGACCGCGAAAACTCTGCCTTCCCCGACAGACGAAGGCCTGTCACTCACGAGCCTCGATGAATCCGGCGAAGAAAGCCTGCTCTCCGAACCCGCCGATGAAGCCCTCGCAGAAGCCGAATCTGCTACCGCTGCGGAACTGGAATTTGATCCCCTGACGACAAACCCCGACAGCTCCGAGGAAACCAGGAACTCCTTCGCCGAGGAGTCCGCCGTGGCTGAAGAGTCCCTCACGGCAGAAGACGCCGCCGTCGTCGGGGAATCCGCTCTGGCCGGGGATTCGGTTCCGGAGCAGGGCGTGGAAGGCCCGGAAGTAACCATCATTATTGACGAGAAAAAGCCGGGGTCACAGAAGAAGGTGATTGTGATTCCCCGGGCCACACCGTGGCTGATGGAGATGCTGACCGGTGAGGGCGTTGCCAGTGATTCGCCGACCTCACAGCGGCGTCCCGCGACTCCGCGTCGGGCAGCGGCATCTGCCCCGCGTCCCGCAAAGACTCAAAAGGTCGCCCGGGCCGCATATTCGTCAGAACAGTAACGTCCGGCGATCCGGGAAGAGGTCCGGGATCGGGGAAATCCGGGCCGCTGGCGGAAATCCGCAGAATTCCGCGCGACTATTGTTGCATGTCCGCGAACCAGATCACACAATACGTATTCAAGGTCTGCAGAGGTTTTTGCTGCAATCGACCGGGAGAGATGGCAGAGTGGCCGAATGCGCATCATTGCTAATGATGTGACTCCAGAAATGGGGTCCGAGGGTTCGAATCCCTCTCTCTCCGCTCCGGCCCGCATTCCCATGCGGGCCTTTTTTATGCACTTCGCGGCGTTTGTTTCAACAACCTCCGCATCTTCCCTCCCCCCACCCAGGGGCTGCCCACTGCCGCCATGCCCGGCTTCTCCCTCCAGCAGCGTCTGGCCGCTTCCCTGCAAACCCTGGCCAGTGCCCACCAGCTGCGGTCCCGCGGGACCGCTCAACGCACAGACGCCGTCCACTGCCTGATCGCCGGCCGCAGGCTCCTCAGCTTCGCCTCCAACGACTACCTCGGACTCAGCTTTCATCCGCAGGTGCTTCACGCCTTCCAGCATACAGCACAGCTCCAGACCGGCTCCGGCGCCAGTCCGCTGATCATCGGTCGGTCACCCGGTCAACACCAGGTGGAAAACGACCTTGCAGCCTGGGAACAGGCCGAATCGATCACTCTGTTCCCTTCAGGTTTTGCCGCCAACATGGGTACCCTCGCGGCACTGGCAGGTCCCCGCGATGTGATCTTCTGCGACCGCGAAAATCATGCCAGCCTGATCGATGGCTGCCGCAGTTCCCGGGCAAAGTTTCTCGTCTACGACCGCAGCCGACTCGATCGCCTGCACACCGCTCTGCAGACCCGCCGATCCGACTACGAACTGGCATTCCTCGTCACCGACACCGTGTACAGCATGGACGGCACCACTGCCGACCTGCCGGCCCTCTGCCGGCTGGCCGCCGAACACGACGCGGTGGTGGTTGCTGACGAGGCCCACGCGTCAGGAATCTTCGGCGAACGCGGCACCGGGATCTGCGAACTGCAACAGCAATTCGTCCCCGTCCGCATCGGAACTCTGAGCAAAGCCTTTGGTTGTCTGGGAGGCTTTACAGCCGGCAGTCAGCAGCTTGGTGAATGGTTGTGGAACGCCGGCCGCAGTCAGTTCTTTTCCACCGCACTGCCACCGGCATTGCTGTCAGCGGCTGCAGCGGCTTTGCAGGTGATCGTACAGGAACCACAGCGACGGCAGATTCTTCAGCAGCGCAGTGCCCTGCTGCGACAGCTCCTGCAGGAATTCGAGGTGCCCGTAATGGGCCACCCGAGTGTTCCGACAGGCGCCGCCGCAACGCAGCTCAGCCCGCCCGGCAGTCCGATTGTGGCAGTAGCCGTCGGTCATTCATCGCGTGCCGTGACCATCAGCCGCTGTCTGCTGGAAGCCGGCTTTGTAATTCCTGCCATCCGCCCTCCCACCGTGCCCGCAGGAACAGCGCGACTGCGGCTGTCGGTCTGCAGTGAGCATACGGAAGAGCAGTTGGCTGCTGTTGCCGGAGCAGTTCGGGACGCCCTGCGGGCGGTGCCGGACTGAATCAGCTTTTCGTAATCAGCTTTTAAGGTATTCTGCGTTGGCAGCGGCCACACCGGCACCGGGAGCGGGACGGACGTTCTGTGAGTTGAGGCATTGTTCGAGGGCAGCGAGGAACAGCAGGACGCTGGATTTCTGAGCGGTTTCGCCCATCAGACCAATTCGCCAGACCTTGCCCTTCATCGGGCCGAGTCCGCCGCCGATTTCAATGCCGAACTGATTGAGCAGTTGTCCGCGGACGGTGGCATCGTCCACGCCCTCGGGAATCCGCACGGAATTGAGCATTGGCAGACCGCAGCCGGGGGCCGTGAACCAGGTAATGCCCATGGCAGTGAGCCCTGCGCGGAGAGCCTGATGATGCCGCATATGCCGCGCGAAGCGCGCCTCCAGACCCTCTTCAAGCACCAGCCGCAGCGCTTCATGCAGCGCGTAGTTCATGTTGATCGGAGCTGTGTGGTGGTAGGCGCGGTTGGAACCCCAGTAATTACGGAGCAGACCGACGTCCAGATACCAGCTGGACACACGGTGCTTCCGGCGATCCATGGCCTCCAGTGCCCGCGGGCCAAAGGTCACCGGTGATAATCCCGGCGGGCAGCTGAGACATTTCTGTGAGCCACTGTAGGCAGCATCAATACCCAGCCGGTCCACTTCCACCGGAACGCCTGCGAGTGATGTCACGCAGTCGACGATGAGCAGCGAGCCGGCGTCATGGACGATGCCGGCGATTTCTTCGAGCGGCTGCCAGGCCCCGGTACTCGTTTCGGCATGCACGATCCCGAATGCCTTCGGACGGACCCGCTGAACCACTTCACGAATCTCTTCCGCAGAAAACACCTCGCCAAACGGTCGCTCAATCCGCGTCACCTCTGCTCCCAGACGTTCAGCCACCTCCGCCATCCGTCCGCCGAAGACGCCATTGATGCAGGCCACCATGCGGTCACCCGGTTCAATCAGATTCACCACACAGGTTTCCATTCCGGCGCTGCCGGTCCCGCTGATGGCCATGGTCATCGGGTTCGACGTCTGAAACACCTGTCGCAGCATCGACTGCAGCTCGTCCATGATGCGGAGGAAATACGGATCAAGGTGTCCGACGGTCGGCGCTGCCAGAGCCGCAAGCACAGACGGATGGATGGCACTGGGGCCTGGCCCCATGAGCAGACGCTGGGGAGGCTGGATGCGGGGAACGGTCATGACTCACCTGGAAAATGTTGGAAAACCATGTGCTGAACAAAGCCAACCGGAATCCTATTCGGACCTTCACTGTCCGACAAGGGGACAGAGATAAACGGCTATGCAGGCCCCAGCCACACCCGCGGAACCGGGATCCGCTCGCAAACCAGCGTGCAGTCGCGGTATACTGCGACTGTCCCTGCTCCCGCAGCCCCGCATTTCGGAAACATCCCAATGTCCTCCATTCTCCAAAGCGGTGCCTCCGCCAGTCAATCGCCTGTCGTTTCGGCGTTGTCTCGTCGTCAGCTGGTGTTGCAGCTGGGAGCCGGGGCGGGTGCGGCGGGACTTGCCGCGGCTCTGGCCGCAGAGTCTGCGCAGGGAGCAGCTGAGTCTGCATTCAGCCGGTCCACGCATTTTCCCCCGCGTGCTCGCCGCGTGATTCACCTGTTTATGAACGGGGGACCGTTTCAGGGAGATTTCTTCGATCCCAAACCCGATCTGCTCAAATACGCCGGTCAGCGGCCAGCCGAGGCAGATCTGCGGACAGAGCGGAAGACTGCGGGCCTGCTGCCCTCACCTTTTCGCTTTCGTCCGGCCGGGCAATCCGGGGTGCCCGTCAGCGAACTGCTGCCGCTGACTTCCGCCTGCATTGACGACATCTGCGTGCTCCGCTCCACATTCACCGACAACCCCAACCATGGGCCGGCCCTGCTGCTCATGAACAACGGCACGATTCTGCCAACCCGTCCCAGCATGGGATCGTGGCTCTCCTGGGGGCTCGGTTCCGAAAATCGCAATCTGCCCTCCTACGTGGTGCTGTGTCCGGGCAAGCCCGTGCGGTTTTCAATACTCTGGACCAGCGCCTTTCTGCCTGGTTCGCACCAGGGCACTTACATCAATCATTCCGATATTGCCCCCGCACGGCTCATCCCCTTCCTCCGCAATGCGTCCGGCGACCGCGACTCCCAGGCTGCTCAGGTGGATCTCATTACGCGACTCAACCGTCGCCACATGGAACGCACCGGGCCCGATAATCGCCTTGAAGGGCGGCTCGAAGCCATGGAGACCGCGTTTCGCATGCAGTTCACAGCCACGGACGCTTTTGATATTCAACAGGAAACAAAGGGCATTCGAGAGCTCTACGGGGATGGTCATTTTGCCAATGGTTGTCTGCTGGCCCGCCGACTGGCCGAACGTGGCGTGCGTTTTATTCAGGTCTATTACGGTGACGGCCAGCCCTGGGACACTCACAGCGACCATAACAACGCCGCGCGCAATCTGGCCCGCAGCATCGACCGCCCCATCGCCGCACTGCTCGCTGATCTCAAACAACGCGGACTCCTCGATGACACACTCGTGCTCTGGAGCGGCGAGTTCGGACGCACGCCAACATCCGAAAACGGCTCCGGCCGCGACCACAATCACTACGGCTTCACTACCTTGATGGCAGGTGGTGGCATTCGTGGCGGCATGACGTGGGGTGAAACGGACAACTTCGGCTTTCGAGCCGTGCAGAATCGCGTTCACATCCATGACCTCCATGCCACACTCCTGCATCTGCTCGGCATCGACCACGAACGACTCACCTTCCGCCACGCCGGTCGTGACTTCCGCCTCACGGATGTCGCCGGACATGTGATCCGCGAAATCATCAGCTGATACCGACCCGATCACTCGCAACTCCGGAGCCACGAGGATGTCCTGTCTGACTCAAACCCCGGCAAACTCCGCTTCCCCGGTGCCGCGTTTCGCTCTGAGAAACCAGGCAGCCAAAAGGTTCCTCCCACACTGCACAAAGCTGCTGTGGCTCTGTCTGCTGCTGCTCACCGGACCCCTGTGTCCGGTCGCACAGGCATGGCAGTCACTGCCGGCCTCCGACGTTCGTCAGCCATGGACCGAATCCCGACTCAACAGCTCCCCCGAACCCCCGCTTCCTCTCGAAGCCGTTCCCGCCTTTCCCCGGCTGAAGTTTCAGGATCCCATGCATGTGCGCTGGCAGCCCGATCTGCAGCGGTACTTCGTCTGCGAACTTCGCGGCCGGATTTTCAGCTTCCCGCATGACGAAGCCATCACCGACGCCGACCTTGCTGCAGACCTCAGACAGGAACTCAAGTCCTTCGATCCGGAACGCAGCAACGGACTGCAGGATGTGTATTCCATTGCCTTCGACCCCGATTTCGCCCGCAATCGATACCTCTACGTGATGATGGTGTTCTCGTCAAAACTCAGCGAACCGCTCGCCGACGGCAGTCGTGTCTCACGCTTTCAGCTGACCACGGATTCTCCGCCGCGCATTGACATCAGCAGCGAACTGCCGCTCATCAGCTGGCTCGCCGGTGGCCACAACGGCTGTGATCTCGCCTTTGACAACTCCGGCTGCCTGCTCATCAGCACCGGCGATGCCACAGCCCCCAGTCCCCCCGATGGTCTGCAGACCGGCCAGAACCTCACGGATCTGCTCTCCTGCATCCTCCGCATTGACGTCCGTGATGCCCGGCCCGGCCACCCTTATCGCATCCCTGCCGACAATCCCTTCATCAGCCACCCGGACGCAAAGCCGGAAATCTGGGCCTTCGGTTTCCGCAATCCCTGGCGAATTTCCGTCGACCAGCCCACCGGCCGCGTGCACGCCGGCGATGTGGGCTGGGAGAAATGGGAGCTGGTGCATGAGATCTCTGCGGGCGGGAATTATGGCTGGAGCGTTTTCGAGGGGCCGGAACGGATTCAGCCGCAGCTTCCCGAAGGCCCCGGTCCCGTGCGTTCACCACTCGCTGCCCTCCCGCATTCCGAAGCCGCCTCCGTGACCGGGGGCTTTGTCTGTCGCTCCCCCCAGCTCCCGCAGCTCACCGATCAATACCTCTTCGGAGACTGGGTGACGGGCCGCATGTGGTCGCTCCCGCTGGATGGTCCCGGCAGTCCGCAGCTGGTTGCGTCCACACCACTTCGCATCATCGCCTTCTCGCCCGATCGTGACGGCCTGCCGCTCGTCGTGAATCACTTCGCCGGAACCACACTGTTTCGGCTGCAGCCCACCGCCGATCTGGCCGCACGCACCACCGCTGCTGCCGCCTTCCCCACACAGCTCAGCCGCACAGGACTCTTCACCAGCACGGCTGATCACGTCTGGAGCCCGGGAGTCCGCGCCTTCGAAATTCAGCATCCGGCATGGCATGACGGTGCAACAGCCCGCCGTGCTATCGGGCTGCCCCAGCTTTCTCAGGCTGTGATTTATCCTTCCCCGCAACCGCTCGAACACATCGCCATGTTCAACAGCCGACTGCATTACCCGGCCGGCACCGTGCTCGCCAAGACACTCGAACTGCACGGACGTCGCCTCGAAACACAGGTACTCCAGTTTGATGGTCGGCTCTGGCAGGCCTTCAGTTTTGTCTGGAACGAATCTCAGACCGACGCCGAACTGGCACCTGCCGACGGACTTGAGCTTCCGCTAACCGGACAACCCGGTCGCACCTGGCGCGTCCATAGCCGGGCGGAATGTTTTCAGTGCCACAACCTGTGGGCCGAAACCACCCTCGCCTTTAACCCGGAACAACTGCATTCCGCCTCCTCCGCAGATAATTCCCCCTGGCTGCAGCTGGTACGCGAAGGCTATGCCGCACCCCAGAATGCTGAAGGCAAACCGGTGTCTCCTGAAAGCTGTATACGACGAGCACTCACACGCGACTCCGCTGCACCCCTCGCCGATCGTGCCCGTTCATGGCTGCACGCGAATTGCGCACACTGTCATCAGCAGAATGCCGGCAGCGGACTCACACTGTCGCTCCGCAGTCACGATGGAGACGCCGAAACCGGTCTGTTCGACGCGTTCCCGGCCAAAGGCAGCTTTGGCATCACCAGCGCCCGCATCATCGCTCCAGGTATGCCCCACCGCAGTACACTGCTCTACCGCGTCGCCTCATCATCCGTCGGTCGCATGCCGCACATCGGTTCACGCGAAGTGGACTTCGTCGGCACAGCACTGCTGACCGACTGGATCGCCGGCATGCCGTCAAAACAGGGCGATGTCACAGCCGTTGACGGGGGCACGGCAGCTGACAGGCCGGCGACCGATCAGGTTCCCGAAAGCTCTGAAACAGAGCTGACAAAGATCAGTCAGCAGTTGCAGGAGCAGATCACGCGCGTCCGACGACCTGCCGATTCCTCGAAGCCGGGCGACAGCGAACCTGTCACCCCCGGCCCCGAAGCGGACCAGGAGACAGCGCTCATTCTGCAGCAGACAGTTCTGCCGCTGGCTCGCATGGCTGCGCGCCACCCCGACGCTGCTCCCGGCACTCAGCTCCCCGAACCCCTGCAACCCCTCGTGAAAATCCTCGCCACCGGCATGGATACGATTAACGCCAGTCTGTTCGAGGCACACCTGCCGCCAGCCAACCGCCGGCAACGACTCAGTCCCCAGGCCGTGTTTGCGGACGTTGCCGGCTTCACAGGCAATGCCGAAAATGGACGACAACTCTTTCAACAGGCCCCCCATCTGCAGTGTGCCAGGTGCCACCAGCCCGATGCCGCAGGACGTCGTATCGGACCTGATCTGACAGCCATCGCTCGTCGCTCCTCACCCGAACTGCTGTTTGAATCAATCGCCCACCCGGACCGCCGCATCGAACCACAGTATCAGACATGGATTGTGATCACTACCAGTGGACGAACGTTGGTTGGCATGGTG
>CAZLOQ010000017.1:11427-16062 GCA_964561125.1 uncultured Chitinophaga sp.
GAAGCCGAAACCGACAGCGAACTGGTCCTCGCCGCAGCAAGCGGAGAACGTCACAGCATTCCGGTCTCTGAGATCGAATCCCGGACACGCGAGTCTAAATCCCTGATGCCCTCCGGACTCGCCCAACAATTGACTGCCCGGGACATGGCCGACCTCATCGCGTGGCTTGGCAGTGCACAGTGAAACGCGGCAAATACCCGGATGTTGTTCTGCCAGTGTGCGCAGTTCGCAGTATGGATGCCATGCTGGAACCAGCCAAACGGCACCAACAGTTTCTAAACTTCACCCGAGCCCCTGTATCTTTCCAAATACATCAAGCGTACGGGCATTGGCATCCGCGACACGATTCAACGTTGCACGAAAGCTGCACTTTCGGAGCCTGAAATCCGTATCAAGTCCGGGTCGTGGACCAGCATTATCCGACACAGCACCCCGCAAGTCACCCCGCAAGTCACCCCGCAAGTCAACCAACAAGTCAACCAGCAAGTTACCCCGCAAGTCAACCAGCAATTGATAACGATTTTGAAGATGTCGGGCATTGGGGTTTCAGGAAACGTTTTGCAGGTGGCCATGCGTACGCATGATCAGTAACATTTCCACTGTCTGGCTTCGTCAGGAGGCCGCCGATGATTGCTCAAATGAAACCGTCTGCGGAACGCACGGAATCACGTTTACCATGGCTCGAGCGGGGGCTGCTGATGGAAGCCGGGAGGACTGCAGCCCCAAACGATAGTGCGTTGCTGCCGTACCGGTTGTGTGCGTGGGTGAAGAAGGGGGCGGAGTAATGTTGCGGATTTTTGTCAGCAGTGTTCAGAAGGAACTGGCCGGTATCTTCGGCCATGAATATGGACGGGAAGATGCTGACGGCCGTTCGGCGACCCACCGGGAATTTGATCGGGCGACAGAGCTTGGCAAGACCCGGCTGGTTTATGTCAAGGGGGCGATTGACGCCACCCGTCATCCGAACATGTCGAAGCTGATTCAACAGGCCGGAGCGGAACTGATCCGCAAACGGTTTGCTTCCGCCGAGGAACTGATCGCCGGAGTATATGCGAGTTTGATCCGGTTGACCAGGCGATGGACTTCGTTCTTTCGAGGATTGATCTGTGGACTGGTGACCGTTCTCAGGGGATTCAGGCACCAACTGCCTATGAGATTCCACAGGAGGTGATTTCCGAGGCCATCGTGAATGCGGTTTGTCACCGCGACTACGCCAGCAATGCCAGCGTGCAGGTGATGCTGTTTCGGGATCGGCTTGAAATCTGGAATCCGGGCAGCCTGCCACCCAGTCTGACGATGGAAAAACTACGCGGTCCCCATGCCTCGGTTCCCGCCAATCCGCTGCTGGCAGAGCCCCTGTATCTTTCCAGGTACATCGAGCGTATGGGCACTGGCATCCGCGACATGATTCAGCGTTGCACGGAAGCCGGACTTTCTGAGCCTGAAATCCGGATCGACTCCGGCTCCTGGATCACCATTATCCGACGCAGGACCCCGCAAGTCACCCCGCAAGATACCCCGCAAGATACACTGCTTCCACCTGCGTTTTTACAGAGCTTCATGGAAATGTATGGTCTCACTACCCCGCAGGTCGCCCCGCAAGTGGTAACGATTTTGAAGACAGCGGGTGATGGCGTTTCAAGAGAAGGTTTGCAGGAGGCCGCAGGCATGCGGGATCGCGAACATTTCCGCAGGAAGTACCTTGAACCCCTGCTGGCTGCCGGCTTGCTTGAGCGAACCATTCCGGACAAACCCACAAGCCGCCTGCAGAAGTACCGCCTCACTCAAAAAGGCCGCAACTGGCTCGCTGTGTCCGGAGGCCGCCGATGATTGCCCTCAGAGAAGTCAGGAAACAGCGTTCCTGATCCACCGTCTGTCCAGCCTTCATTCCCGGAGGCCAGTGGGCAGCTGATGGCAGTTCGACTGCAGGCAGCCAGTTCAATTCTGTCTCTGCTCTGCAGGCGTGGCAGCAGCGTTGGCAGCGCGGCGAAGATATTTCAGTGTCGCTGCGTGGATGATGATTTCGCCCAGCCGCGGAAGGATTTCCCGAAGCACAAAGACCGGGCGGAGTGCGGGGAAGTTCAGGATCATTTCAGGCGGCGCCCTTTGAATGGCTGTCTCCACGGCAGTGGCCACACGTGCTGCCGTTGTGCCTCCCAGCAACGCCGGTGTACGACGCCCGGTGGAGCGGACAATTTCATCATAGATGCCGCCGTCAATGGCGAACCCCGGGCAAATCGCGGTGCAGGTGACCCCTGTGCGTCTGAGCTCTCCGCGGAGCGACTGTGTGAAGGCAATCAGTCCGGCTTTCGTCGCACCGTAAACGGCTCCCCACGCCGGCCCGTGCTTGCCCGCTGTCGAAGCCATATTGATGATCCGTCCGAACTGCTGCTCCCGCATCAGTGGGAGCACCAGTCGTGTGAGCAGAATCGCGCTCGTGAGATTGGTGCTGATGACGGAGAGGATTTTTTCTTCACTGAGCGCCGTCAGTTCCGCGAAACATTCAATGCCGGCATTGTTGACCAGCACGTCAATTCGGCCAAAGCGGTCTGTGGACCGCTGAACAAGCTCCGCCAGTCCCGCTGAACTGGTGACATCGACAGCCACCACCAGCACTTCGCTGCCGGCTGCCTGAACGGAGGCTGCGGTCTGCTGCAGTCGGTCGATGTTGCGTGCGGCAAGGATCAGCCGTCTGCCGGGGCCCGCCAGTCGCTCGGCCGTGATCCGGCCAATTCCGGCTGAAGCGCCGGTAATCAGAATGGTCAGAGGCTGCGGGAGCGATGGCATGGGGAATTCCGGTCTCGGTGACTGGTGAACTTCGGAAGCGTGGTCGGAGTTGTAGTGAGTTGACTGTTGGTGAGGAACACCGGTCATAACGAAACACGGCATCCCTCGACTGTTCGGCAGATTTGGCCGAAGCAGCAAAGATTTCGCTGCTCAGCCAGCCTCCGCAACCCGTGTTTCGCAGCCCGGGTTTGTCCCTTCTCTTCAACCTGCCACGAATTCTCTTGCCACAGAGGGTCAACGTCTGGGAAACTCCTTCGAGGTTCCCGGACCAATTTCAATGCCGGAGCCGTTTCTAAAGGTGCGGGATATGTTTCGTCTGGCTGCTCGTATTGTCCTGTTTCTGATTCCCGTGGTCGTCTGCGCCCCGACCGCCCCGGCGCAGGGCCTGATCTTCCAGCTGCCCGAAGACGGTATGGCGGTCGAATACCAGGGAACGCTCACTCAGGGCAGTTCGGCTGATGACGAAAACGCACTCACCTGGACCTGCGAACTCAGCATCAAGTCTGTGGGACGCGAGGACGCTGAATATCAGGGTCAGGTACAGCCGTGCCGCTGGATTGAAATCAAGACCATCACAGGCAAAGCCGGCGAAGCCGGCATCGATCCCGGTCCGGTGGGATCACGAATCTACAAAGTGCTCGTGCCGGAAAGCAAAGTCATCGGTGAATCCCGTGACTCCAGTGGCATTCCCAATGACATGCTGCCGATCGTCAAAGGTTTTCGGCGTCTGGGTGAGGAAGGAGTGGAACCGATCAAAACACCGGCACTTCGCTTCTACCCCACCATCGCTCTGTTGACCAGCTACCCGGACCCTGAGGTGATCGCGACCAATGCTGTACCCGAAGTGATCTTTCAGGGGCCGCAGATTTCTGCTGTGCACCGCAGGGGAAAAGTGGTCATGGAAAGCCAGAAAATCCGCTCCACAAACGAAGGCGAATACTGGGTTTCAAAAGACGTCCCTTTCGGCCTTGCCCGCTGGACGGTCACTGTCACCAGCGAAGAAAAAGACCTTGCCGCCGCACGCAGCGAGTTCCGCACGACCATTGTCAAAAAGGTCGACATGAAGCTGCGGCAGATCCGCGAAAATGCTGAGAGCGAACTGGTCACCCAATAGCCGACCCCGCGAACCGAGCCCTGCTGCAGTGCTCTGTTCAATCTGTAACGTGCCGAATCCTGCGGCAACGTCAAAAACGTCTGCTTCCTGCCGTCGCTGAACAATCTGTAAGCTGCGTATCCGATGGCACCAACGGCAGCCGCTCCGGCGACAAGACAAAGGGTGCGGCTGCAACAGCGGCCGTTCCAATGGCTGCCGCCCTGGCCGTGAGTACTGCTGCACGGAGATTCGTCATGTTTCACGGGCGGCCCTGCTGATCATGTTCCAGCTTCTCCAGCAGTTCCTGTCGCGCGCGGAAAATGCGGCTGCGGACAGTGCCCAGCGGAATGTCGAGGATGCTGCCGATTTCTTCATAAGACAGACCGTCAATTTCCCGCAGCACCAGCGGCTGGCGAAAGTCTTCAGGAAGCTGCTCCAGGGCGTTACGAACCCGCTGCACTTCTTCGCTGCGCTGGATTGAATCCTCCGGCGCGGAATGCGGGTGCCGGTCGATGGGCTCAAACCCGTTGCCTTCGTGAAGCTGATCGAGCGATCCGGAGGCGGGTGTGCGGCGGCGGCGAGTGATTGCGGCGTTGCGGGCGATGCGGTGAAGCCAGGCGTAGAAACCGGATTCGCCGCGAAAGGTATTCAATCGAGTCCATGCCTGCAGAAAGGCGGCCTGTGCCGCATCGAGGGCCTCGTCACGGCCGCACAAACCGTGTTCAAGACTGTGTACAAGGCGGTCCTGATATCGC
>CAZLOQ010000017.1:16072-57428 GCA_964561125.1 uncultured Chitinophaga sp.
TCGCAGCACCAGTGTGTCGAAGGCGCGCGACTCGCCCCGCAGTGCCCGATCAATCAGTTGCAGGTCTGACGGCTCGTCCACAAATCAATATCCTCGATTCGCAGAGATTGTCGAGTGGTTCATCCGTGCTGCCTGAGCCACCGGGCCGGCAGGAACCTGTGTGAGCCTGCGATAACGCGAAAAGAAATACATCCCGATGCCGCCCGTCAGCAAGAGTATCAGACTGAAGATCTGAGCGTCCTTCAGACCCGACTGAAAGGGGTCAATATCGGTTCGCAGAAGTTCGAGGAGGTATCGAGTGATCGGGTACAGAATGGCGAACAGGCAGAGCACGAAGCCGTCAAACGGTCGCCGCTGAAAGGCCCGACTGAGTCCCCAGGCGAGCAGAAATGCGGCCAGGGAGCTGTAAAGCTGGGTCGGGTGAAGCAGTGGTGTGGCAGGGTCGTCCGGAGTCACCTGGCCCTTTTCAAGCATCTTCTGGAACGTCAGGCTGTCCGGCGGAAAACGCACGGCCCACGGCAGACTGCAGGCCCCCCCGTAGCAGCAGCCATACAGAAAACATCCGATCCGTCCGAAGGCTTCTCCCAGAAGCAGCGATGGAGCCAGCACATCGAGCATGGGAATTATGGGAATCCGCTGCAGCCGACAAAATGATAAAATCCCCGCGATGCCCCCGATGACGCTGCCGTAAAAGACGATCCCGCCATCCCAGAGCGAAATTGCAGCAATCAGCTTTTGCAGACCGGTGGCAGCTGAAAACTCAGGACTGCCATGCCGCCACAGATAGTACACCCGCGCGCCGATCAGACCGGGCACGAGCGCCCACATGAGCATGTCCCAGATGATCTCCGGCTGCTGACCGATCTGCGTAACGCGGACACTCGCACGCCACGCTGCCAGCGAAAAACCAACGAACATCATGAAGCCATACCCGAAAATCGGGATCCCGTCTTCAATCAATCCCCACTGCGGCCGGACCCAGTACAGCGTGAGCAGTCCTGCGGGCACAAACAGCCAGAAGCTCACCGAGAATGCCGCCTCCAGCCAGCGAGCAGAACGACGGGCCAGCCACATCCAGCTGAGCAGCAGGGCCAGCATCCAGGCGACCACAAACCAGCCCACACCCACGTACAGCTCATTGCCCTCCGCGGAAAACCGCCACGCAGAATCAAACATAATCCGGAGCAAATGCGTTCGCATGATTCATCCCTGCCGTGCTTATCGTTGACTTTCATCAGACGCCGGGGCCTGTCCGGATTGTTGCCAGCGGAAGCCTTCCGCCGCAAAGATCTCCTGACTTTCCGCCGAACGAATCCGATCGAATAACCGACCTGCCAGCCGCGGATATTTCGTCTCTTCCGAAACCGCCCAGGGCTGCACAGCCACCGCACACGGAATCCCCTGAATCTGTACGGCATCCAGAAAGTCAGCAGCTCCCGCCGCGTTGCTCAGATAGGCCACTGCGGCGTCCAGTGATCCCGTACGCAGTTGATTCACAAGCATATCACCCGTGGGGGTCTGCACCGTAACGTTCTGCATCAGCTGAGTCTTAAGGCCGCTCTCGTCGAATGTTTTCTGAGTAATCCAGCCCATGGCACACTGCTTTTCATGACCAATCCCCACACGCAGACCCGGCTTCGTCAGATCCTGCAGCGACGCAATTCCCTGAGGATTACCCTTGTGCACCAGAATTACCAGTTCATTCTCTGAAACATTCACCGGGTCAGGGAAGAGCTCCTGCATCTGCTTCATGAATTCCACATCACACGCGAAATATGCATCCGGGTGCTGGCCCGCCTTCATCTGCGCCACAAGGATCCCGCAACCGTTATATGTCCTCGAAATCCGTACTCCCTCACGCTGCTCGAACTCAACCAGCGTGTCTTCAATCGCCGGTCGCAGCATTGAACCTGCGTACAGCGTGAGTTCCGGGACGTCAGCCCAGAGATCCCCCTCCGCCGCCTCAAAGCCCTGACGCTGATACTCTTCAAGTCCGCGGTCCCGCGCTGCAAGATACCGCGCGAAATGCAGTGCGGCAGCCGGCTGTGCCGTGGAGGATGTGACAGCTGCCGAAATCTGTGCCACCGCAGACTTCAGCTGCGGCACAGCAACAAATTCCAGCTCCGGAAACGGAGTCAGCACTGCATCAAAAACCAGCCCCGCATCAGCAGCACCGACCTTCACATCGTTCGCCACATCGCCCACCGTCGTGCGGTAGGCGTCTGTTGCGGCATGCAGCGGGTCCCATAATCCGAGCGGTTGCAGGGCCTCTTTTGCCAGCCGGCCCACGGCCGCCGATTCCGGGCTGGCCTGCACCACCCGCAAATCCCCGCTGAACAGGTCCGCCAGTTCCCGAATGCCTCGCGGATTGCCTTTCGGTACCACCAGACCACACCGCATCTGACCCAGCGGCAGAACCTCAGCGATTAACCCCTTCTGTCGCGCAAGCTCAAGATAACTGTCGTCGGCCGGCAGAAACAAATCGCCTGCCTGCGTGAGTTCCAGCTGGGAAAGCAGGGCCTGCGACGGTCCATACTGAAACTGCACCCGACGACCGGTCTCGGCTTCGTAGCGTTTGCGAATGGCCTCCACCACCGAACGGTTGCTGGCAGCACAAAATACCATTAACTGCGTGGAATTGGCCACTGCTCCCCCCGCGGTGCCCGCCGGACGACGCACTGCATCACCCTCGGTCAGCATCCACACGCACATCGCAAGCGCGGTAAGCGACAGCGGAATTACCTGATTTCGCATGACCTGATTTGAACGAGACATGGTCAAGTCCGGAACAAAGAGAAACAATGGCTCCCGGACCTTCCGGAAACCACCTCACTATTCGCATTCTCGCAATCTCTGCGATTTCACGCCAGCCCACGGGCCGCCTCTCCGCCCACACGGGGCGAGCGGAAGACAAAGCACCACAGGCAACAGGTCCGGAATGAGCAGTCAATTGCCGCCACAGCCGGGATCGATGTCCGTTCAAGGCACACCTGAGCACACTCGTCCGGCCGCCCGGCATGGTTTTCGTGCCGTGGCATCTGGCATTCGCCCCGCAAGTGAGGTAAACTTGAAAAAGTATTTCCGGTCAGAGAAAGGCGGATCATGCTTTCGCTGCAGCTTCCCGATCCCTCCGGCCCCCGCTTTCGGCGCCGCGAACTCCTGCGGATCGGCGGTCTCACCCTGCCGGGACTCTCGCTGCCGCAACTGCTCTCACTGCAGTCCGCCTCAGGATGTTCTGCCCGTCAATCCTCGGGCACTGTCGGCACGTCCTGCGTGTTCATCTTCCTGTTCGGGGGCCCCAGCCAGCTCGACATGTGGGACATGAAGCCTCAGGCATCCCGCGAAATCCGGGGTGACTTCCGGCCCATTGCCACATCCGCGGCAGACATTCAGATCTGTGAATATCTGCCGCAAATGGCCGGTGTGATGCATCACGTCTGCCTCGTTCGTTCCATGCATCATCGGATGCCCGTCCACGGCCCCGCCTGCAGCGAAATCTATTCGGGGCGTCCGTATCCTCTGCCACCGATTACAGATCAGGCGCGGCGTGAGGACTGGCCGTCACTCAGCTCACTCGTGACCCGTTTCGCCCCTGCCGGCAACGGTTTACCAGCGGCCGTTGTGCTGCCGTGGCATTCTCAGTTCCGTGGTCAGCAGCTGCCGATTGCGGGGCAGACGGGTGGCCGTATGGGTGAACAGTTCAATCCGTTCCTGCTCAGCGCCGGCCTCGAGACCGGTGAATTTGATGCGAGGGAACTGCAAACGGAAAGTCCCGCTGCCGCCACTCGACTTGCCAGCCGCGCCCGCCTGCTGAATCACCTCGAACGCCAGACTACACCCGCGGACGTGCCTGCAAATGCGACCATGCAGCGGCTGCATGAGCACCAGCAGACGGCCTTCGCCATGCTGGAATCCGGACGCATCGGCCAGGCGGTTGACCTGACACAGGAATCTTCAGCGACCCTGCGGCGTTACGGGCCGTCGGTATTCGCCAGAAGCCTGCTGGCAGCCCGCAGGCTGGTGGAAGCCGGAATCCCGCTGATCACTGTCAACTGGTATGACGACTCGTTCAACGACAAAGTCTCACCCCACTGGGACCAGCATCATCATATCTTCCCAACGCTGCGTGAACGCATGCTGCCGGTCCTCGATCAGTCTCTGTCGGCCTTTCTTGAAGATTTGCAGCAGCGTGGTCTGCTCTCGAACACCCTCGTGGTGGCGGCCGGAGAATTCGGACGCACACCTCGCGTCGGCCAGTTCACTCAGAATGCGATGACGGAAGCCACCGGCCGCGATCACTGGCCCCACGCCTTCACCGTGCTCCTTGCCGGCGGGGGCATTCGCGGTGGTCAGGTCTTCGGAGCTACCGACCACCACGCCGCTCACGTACGCGACAATCCGGTCACTCCAGCCGATCTGACGGCGACGCTGCTGCAGCATCTGGGCGTTAACACCGCGCAGCAGTACTGGGATCCGTTTCAGCAGCAGAAACAGGTGCTGACAGAAGGACGGCCGATTCCCGTGGACCGCGGGTAAAGGCAGGGGGCCGCGAAGTCAGCCGGTTCGTCGATGCGATGCATCAGGGGTCTTCGATCACTTCCACGTCAACTTCCAGCTCAATCTCGTCTTCGATCGGCTGATTTTCGAAGGCGGCCTCGGTAGCCATGAGTGTACTGTGGTCCTGTTCCCCGGCGATTTGCGGCATCGCTGTCGGCTGCAGATTGTCCAAAAGTTTTTCGTCAATCGTTTCCTCCGGATCTGCCACAGCCCATGAAGCAGCGGCAGGGCCGGGCGACTCGGCTGCGAATGCGGGAGCCGAAGAGCCGCTGGTGGCCGGACCCGGAGCAACGTTTTCAAGAAACACGAAACGCACGTCGCCGATGCAGACCTCCGTGCCATTCTGAAGCCGCTGCTGACGAACCACCTTCTGACCGCCGACCCAGACGCCATTCATGCTGCCAAGGTCACGCAGATAATACTCCTGATCGACCTGCACCAGCGCACAGTGAACGCGGGAGATCTTTGCGCTGCAGTCGAGGACCACGTCGCATTCGGCACTGCGTCCGACCAGCACAACCGCGCGGTCTACCGGGATCTGGCGTCCGCCGCCCAACTGGTGCAACAGGGCTGTCATGCGGGTGTCCGTAGCGATCAATTGGCAGTTTCAGAACGAACTGTCAGTTCGTCCCGCTCATTGAACAACGCTCGCAGACGCTCCCGCGAGTACAGCCGAATCACTGTTTTCTTGTACCTCAAACGCCCCTGCTCGTCGTAATCCAGGTGCTCCGCAATTCTGGGTGTGGCGAGGTCCGCGTAGAGGGCGGCGAAGGTCTCAGGATCAACTCCGCGACCTTCCTCAAGGTCCTGCTCAGCATTCACCCCGCCCACGGAAACGCCGAAATAGTTTGCCGCAGTGGTGACGGAAGTCAGGTTACCGCCGGCCGTGAGCAGGCTGCTGAGTTCCCGGCCGGCCTTGTTCAGCTGGCGATAGGCCTGCAGCACGTCGAGCCCGTATCGGGCCGAATCGTCCTGCTGAGCATTTAACAGGTTCGCGTGACCGGCTGTGAGTTGTCCCGCGAGGAAACCGCCACCCGCAAGCAGCAGTCCAGCCATTAATTTCTGCCATCGCTTCATGGTTTCCGGTCCTGCTGTTCACGTGTGATCTTCAAAACACCCAGTCAGACCCGCACCACGCTTTTCACGCGGCTTTCCGTTCGGAAGAGGGCTGCTGGCGGGTGGACGTCTGCTGGAGCACAGCCGGACGTCCGGCTGTTTTCTGCTTTCCAGCCGCCCCGAAATGGTAGCTTAATGCCATCAAAATACCACAGAATCCCAGTGCAGCAAAACTACCAAGGATTGCAATCTGATCGTCTGACATCCCCATCGCAGTACTCCAGCGAGTTGCCCGGTTGCCGCCGGTGCATTCAAAAATCGGCAAAACCTGCTTTGGTCTTCGGCCTGAGCCGGATGAATTCTTCAACGCCGAACTCAGGAACTCCCCCGCTCCATGCGAATTCCGCACTCAGCCCGGAATTCTCGACACCGCTTCCCCGAAACATCGCTGGCAAACCCTGCCGATCAGGAAAACGCTTCCGCTGATGCACCGCATGCGGTTTACTCCGTTTCGCACCAGTTCCGAAGACTCTGCCGCACCCCGTCACCTGCTCACACGAAAACAGCCGGCGGCAGCCGGACAACATCGCACCAGGTGTCCGGCGACTGCCGATGAACGCCCGAAGAGCGAAGCCCCGCAGTCCAGGTGATTCCCCGGAGACACCAGAATCATGTTCTCAGTATCCACAGGTCAACGCAGCGTCCGCACCCTGACCACGATTGCGTCGACTGCGGTTTTTCTGATCATCGCGACCTGCGGATGCAGCGATCAGAAGAAGCGGGCAGAGGAACTCGTACGCACCGCAACAGCGGAAGCTCGCAGTGGAGACCATGCAGCAGCCGTGCAGTCCTTCTCCCAGGCCCTCGCGATTGATACACGGCTGGCTGAGGCACATTATGGGCGCGGGGTGAGCCAGGCGGCACTCGGGCTGCACGCAGCAGCCATTGAATCACTCGAGGAGGCTGTCAGGCTGCGACCTGTATGGGCCGACGCGTGGTTCGCCCTGGGCACGGCACAGCGGGCTGCAGGTGAAACAGCACTGTCAGTACAGTCATTGTCCACCGCCCTGCAGCACCGTTCCGACTTCGCCGCAGCCCGCTACGACCGCGCTTGTGCACTGCTGCAGCTGCACGATCCGGCTGCTGCTGTGGCCGATCTCGACATGATTCTCTCCAGTTCACCACGCCACCCTGAAGCACGTCTGCAACGCGCCCGCTGCATCCTCAGGTCAGCTCCGGAACAGGCCCTCGAAGATCTGACTGTTGTACTCACTGCAGACCCGCAGAACGTTACTGCCCTGTCTCTCCGCGGGACAGCGTATGGCAGACTCGGTCGCTTTGAGGAGGCTGTCGAGGACCTGAATCAGGCCTGTGGTCGCCAGCCGAAAAACGCTGCAATCTGGCTGGCCCGCGGACGCGTACTCAGACTCGCCGGGAGACTCGACGAAGCTGCCTCTGACCTCAATACAGCCCTCGCTCTCGATTCCTCCAGTGCCGATGTCCTCTGCGAACTCGCCCTCACCGCCAGAGCCGCCGGGCAGTCTGAACCGTCGCGGCAGTTGCTGCTGGATGCTCTTCGCCTGCAGCCATCCCACACTGAGGCTCGTATCGCCCTTGCTGAAGATCTGGCGAGTTCCGGTCACCATACAGAGGCCCTCGCTGAACTCCGGAAACTTCTCGATCAGCCTGAAATTGGTCTGCCTGCCAACGCGGACCTGCTGACCGGTGTCCGGTTGCGAAGAGCGGAGTGGCTGCAGTCGACGGACCAGATTCCCGCGGCCCTTGCAGAACTGCGAGCGGTGCTGCAGTCAGAGCCCCATCATGAGCAGGCGCGACTGCTGCACGCAAAACTGCTGCAGCAGCTTCAGCGGCACGAGGAAGCCATTGCGGACCTCACTCAGCTGATCTCACGCCGCCACTCCGATCCCGAACTGCTCATGGCACGCGCCTCCAGCAATGCCGCCATCCGCAGACCCTCAGCTGCCCTGCATG
Organism: uncultured Chitinophaga sp.; assembly: GCA_964561125.1. GTDB lineage: Bacteria > Planctomycetota > Planctomycetia > Planctomycetales > Planctomycetaceae > SXXK01. The sequence goes on from CAZLOQ010000017.1 coordinate 23,678, forward strand.
ATCTTAATGAAATCCTCAACGCCTCGCCGCAGTCGCTTCCTGCACTGGCTCTGCGGGCCGGCATTCTGGCAGACAGTGGTCGTCGGGATGCTGCTCTGAAGGACCTCGACGCAGCAATCGCTGCAGCACCCGCAACGGAAAAAGAATCACTCCAGTGGCAGCGCCTGCGGCTGCTGGACTCGCCCGAGCAGGCTGCCCGGGCTGAAGCTGCCCGCAGACAACTTGCCGATGCCGCCTTCGGTGACTCCGCCCGCCTGACTCGCGTCGCCGAGGAATTTCGGCGGGCTGGCGCTCATGCCGAACTGCTCTCACTGCTCAATCGGGCGGCTGCTCAATGCCCCGAAGCCCTCACTCCCGAACTGCGGCTGACACTTGCAGCCCTGCTGGCTGACCGCGCTGAATGGTCCGCTGCCGACGAATCGCTCGCAGCACTCCCCGAAGACTATCGCATTACCACCCCCGCACTGCTCCTGCACACCCGCGCGGCCATCGCAGCGAATCAGCATGCACGCGCTGCCGATGTTCTCAGCCAGGTCCCCTTCGCAGATCAGCCCGAAGAACTCCGCAGCCAGCTCGTCTCAGCACTTGTCGATGCAGACATGTTCGAAAAAGCGGCTGCATTCGTCCCCGATTCCCCGACCCACCCCGATACACTGCTGGTGAAAGCCGTGAATCTGGCAGCCGCAGGACAGCTGCGCGAAGCAGTTGATGCTCTGCAGGTTCCCGTGTCGATTTCTGAACCACGTCCTGCCGCACTCTGGACACTCGCCCAGTGCCACGCAGCGCTCGCACAACGCTCAGATGCCCGAAATGTACTCTCAAAGCTCCTGCTGATACAGCCCGCTCACGCCCAGGCACGCCTGCTCCGTGTCAGACTTGCGATTGAACAGCAGGACTTTGAAGGCGCCGCCGCCGACCTCTCACTGACCCTGAAGCAGGAGCCCGACCACGGTGAAGCTCTGCTGATGCAGGGGGCGCTGCGTTTCAACTCAGGCCGACATCTGGATGCCCTGCGGGATCTCACAAGACTGCTGCGACTCAGGCCGCAGAACGAGGAAGCCCTGTACCTGCGCGCCCGTGTCCTGCATAGTCTCAACCGTAACCCCGAAGCTGCAGCGGATCTGCATCTGGCCCTCGAAATCAAAGCTGCATATCCCGAAGCACTGCTCCTGCTGGGAACCATTGCGGCCGCTGAAGGTGACTCCGCCGGTGCTCTGCAATTGTTCGACCGCGTCATTGAACTGCAGCCAGGCTCCTTCAAAGCGTGGTCTGATCGTGGCAGCCTGCTCTATCAGACTGGTCGCTTCGAGCAGGCCGCCGTTTCCTGGAGCCGTGCGCTGGAATTCAGGCCCGACGATCTTCGCACCCGTATCAACCGCGCAGCAGCCCTCAGAAAGCTGCACAACGACGCCGCTGCTCTCGATGACTACCACGAAGTCCTTCGCCGCGACCCCGATAACAACACCGCTACACTGCTGGCCGCTACCCTCCTGATCGCCACCAGCGATGTTCAGCTGCGGAATTCAGAGGCCGCCGAAAAACTCGCCCGCATCGCCTGCGAAAAATCACGCTTCAGCGATCCTCGAAGCCTCCGCGTGCTGGCTCAGGCGTGCACAGCTAATCAGCGGCCCGATGAAGCAGCCAGATGGACCGCCCTCGCTCAACGACTCAGCAATCCCCCCGCGCCCGCCGAAGGGACGCCCATCAGGGTCGCCACTCAGACCACTCCCGCACGTCAACGCAGCCGGGAAGCGCGAGTCGATGCACCCGCCGGCCGCTACTGACAGCTTTTCTCCGCCAGGCTTCTCAGATCACTCATTTCCACGAGCTGACCTGCACGTCGCAGCCGATTGGGACCATCGGCCAGATTCGCCCGGCCGGATCGATCCGCACAGTGATTCGAGGTTCACTCCCATCCGATTCCGCAGCGGTCATCGGAGAAATCGATGAAACACGACCCGCATAACCTCGAGCCCCGGGGAAATGGACTTCGACTTCTTCGCCGGGACTGAGTTCCGGCAGCCGTGAACCTGGCAGCTGCACCACCACACTCCGACGATCCTGGTGCAGGATCCGTACAACCGTACTCCCGGAATTCAGCTCATCCCCCGCCCGCGCGCTCACTGTGCCCACAACCCCATAACCCGGAGCCTGAATCAACAGCTCTGTTTCCGCTGTCTGCAGCCGCTGCAGCTCCTCCATGTGCTCCCGCAGGATCTCACGGGCCTGAGTCAGTCCAACTGCCGCGGACACGTGCTGCTCAAGGTCCTTCTGCAGAGTTTCCAGTCGAGTCAGCTCCGCCCGCAACGCCTCACTTCCATCAGCCTCACCCGCGATTGCGTCTGTATTTGTGTTCCCCTTTCCCGCAGACGCTCCGCTGCTGCGACCGGGATCAGCCAGCACAACAGGACTCGCTGCAGCGACTATACCCGGCACTCGACCAGCAGTGCCGACCGCCTTCGTCTCCAGCCGCTGCCCCTTCACCGGTGCTGCGGCCAGCGGAGTCGTTTTCGAGGATGCTGAAAAAAACAGCATGCCTGAGCCACCGCCCGCAACGCCGGCTCGCACGATGTTTCGCCCACCGTGGTGTCGCTGCAGATCCTGCTGCAGCCGCCCGGCGGCCGCGGAAAGCTCGGCACGGAGAGATTCGCGTTCAAGAAGAGCCTTGGCTTCGAGTTGCTGTACCGTCCGCTCAGCTTCGCGCACCAGCTTCTTCTGGCGGATTCGATCGGCCAGCAGCGCAGAGTTTTCCACTGTCAAAAGCTTCTGACCCGTGAATACTTCATCTCCCGGACGCACGTGCACGTGTTGCACCAACGCATGTGCGGGAACTCTCACCTGTGTCACATCGGCAATCAGAATGCCGGCGAGCGGAGCATACTGACGACTGGCCAGCAGCCACACGAACAGAACCCCAATCAGCAGTGCACAGAGCACTGTTGTCAGCGTACGAAAACCGCCGCCCGCAAAACCGCCCAGGGTCGAGCGACGCTCCCGACACAACTCCCGGGCCTGACTCACCCAGCCCTCGTCGACAATCCTTGAAAACGGGATCTGCAGCACCTCTGCGAATCGCACCTGCTCGCGGTGTCGCCACAGAGCAATCTGCCCGAAACAGAATACTCCCTGGCTGTTCAGATGTGCCGCTTCACGCTGCTGCAGCCCGCTGATCCGCGTCAGATCATCCGTGCGGGCCGGAATCCGGTCGTAAATCAAACCATACTGGCGATCCATCTGATAGCCAGCCGGCAGCGTCGAGACAATCGGTGATTCCATATCGCAGTTCAGCCCTTCAGGGACCATGTCGGCGCAATCTGCCTCACCTGTCTCCTTCGGTTTCCGACACTTCCCGGCATGAATGTTTCCGCCGGCAAGTTCCGCAGATTCGCTGCAATGCCCCCAGATTCTCCGGTTGATGGCTGATGCAGACTGCCTTGCATTTGCCGTTGCTGCTGCTTACCATGCTTTGATCCGGCAGGAAAAGCCGTACTTTGGCCACGCAGGCTGCTTTTTGGCACGCCGACTGCTTGACCAAATGATCGGCGCAGGTCGCGAAATCCGCAGCATTCTGTCGGGGTGGCAGAAGGACAGGCAGGCCTGACGCTGCTTTTGCATGGTCAGGAGCCTGATCTATGAAGTTAAATCGTGTGGGTGTCTGGGTGGATCATCGACAGGCCTTCATTATTCGTCCGGGCGAGGGCGGGGATGGAGCGGTGGCGGTGCTGAAGTCGGACGCAGAACGGCAGTCGGTGCGAGCTGGAGACCGGGAACGCGGCCCCTATGAACCACTCCAGCAGCAGGCGGACAACGTGCGGCAAAGGAAGTACACTGCCGAACTGAATCAGTACTACGACAGGGTGATTGCTGAAATCGGTGGCGCAGAAGAACTGCTGATTTTCGGTCCCGGGGAAGCTCCCGGTGAACTGCGACGGAGGTTATCAGAGCACGATTTCGGGGGTGTCCGCATCGGTGTGGAACAAGCCGACCAGATGACTCAGAATCAGATGCTCGCCCATGTGCGGGGGGCAGACCTGTGACAGTTTTTCGGACAGCTCACACAGAATGCTGCTGGCCGTTGGCTTTGGGGGTAGGTTCGCAGTACACTGGACCGCGCCTGCGAGGCGGTCCGCGCCTCTGATTTCCTCCAGTCGGCTCCGGTGCATGAAAAAACTGCTGAAATACCTCATCGCTGCGTCACTGATTGGAACGATCCTGTATTTCGGCGGGGGCTGGGTACAGCGCTGGATGGCCGAGCGAAACAAGCCAAGGTATCGCACTGCAAAGCTCGAATTGGGCGATCTGCGACTGTCCGTGAACGCCTCCGGCGAAGTCAATCCGGTACTCAGAGTCAAAGTCGGAAGCTTCGTTTCCGGCCCCATCCAGAAGCTGCATGTGGACTTCAATACGGAAGTCCGTGAAGGCCAGCTTCTGGCAGAAATTGACCCCAGAATCTACGACGCCGCAGTCGCTCGGGATGAAGCCGCCCTCAAAACCCGCCGGGCAGAAGTCGACCGCGTGAAGGCCGAACTGCAGCGGGCGGTGAATGACGAAAATCGCTCCCTCGCCCTTAAAAAAGAAAACCCCGACTTCATCTCTCAGGCTGAACTGGATCAGTTTCGTTTTGCCCGACTGGCACTCGAAGCTCAGCAGCAGGTGGCCGAGGCCGGTGTCAATCAGGCTCAGGCTAACCTCGAAAACTCCCTCGCAAACGTCGGTTACACAAAAATTACCGCTCCCGTGGATGGCGTGGTCATCGACCGACTGATTGATCCCGGACAAACTCTGGCTGCCCAGTTTCAAACACCGGAAATGTTCGTCATTGCTCCACAGATGCGAGAGAAAATGTATATCCAGGCAGCAGTGGATGAAGCGGATATCGGCTTGATCAGAGCCGCTCAGAATTCACAGCAGCCAATCTTCTTTTCAGTGGATGCCTATCCCGACGAAGTGTTCGCTGAAGGCGTGATCGAACAGATCAGGATCTCGCCCACGGTCAACCAGAATGTCGTCACCTATCCGGTGATCGTGGCCACCCCCAACCCCGATCTGAAACTCCTCCCGGGCATGACCGCAAACCTGACGTTTCAGGTGTCCGAACTGAAGAGTGTGCTCAGGATCCCCAACGAAGCACTGCGGTTCAACCCCGAAAAAACGCAGGTGCGGGAAGCGGATCAGAAGTACCTCGAACTGAACGTGACCACTGCCGGTGACGACGCTGCGGCAACATCGTCGCTGTCGCCACCAGTCGACGAAAGTGTCGCGGCAGCCAAAGCCGCCACGCGGCGGATTGTCTGGGTACGTGAAACAGCGGCTGAAGCGGCGACCGCTGCCGCCGTCGCACTCAATCAGACCTCCGGAACTCCCACTGCCTCCGCCAGTACTGCAATTCCTGCCAGTACCGAAAGCTCGCCGGACGTTCCGGACGAGACTCACTGGTCGGGGCGTCTCAGGGCTGTGGAGGTCTTTGTCGGAGACAGTGACTATCGGTTTACGCATGTGTTGCGCGGGGATCTGGTGGCTGGCGACGAGGTTGTGACCGGCATCAAACCTGCGGGGGCACCATGAGTTTTCTGTTGACGGTTTCCGTGGCGATTCGAGCCCTGCTCCGCAACAAAATGCGGGCATCGCTGACTGTGCTCGGGATTGTGATTGGAATTGCCGCAGTCACCACCATGGTCTCTGTAGGCACCAGTGCCGGCCAGCTGCTGCAGAATCAGCTGCAGTCCATCGGTTCCAATTTCATCGTGGTGCAGCCGCGATTCGAACGTCGGCGGGGCGTGCAGTCCGGCAACACGAATACTCTGACCGACGAAGATGCCCACGCGATCGGGCGTGAATGTTCATCCGTTCTCGCCTACTCGCCACTCGTCTTCGCCGCGCGTCCGGTGGTGCGCGGCAACACCAATATGCAGCCAAAGGAAATGTGGGGCGTGGGAGTGGACTATCTGCGTGTCCGCACGTGGGATATTGAAGCTGGAGGATTCTTTACGGAGCGGGATGAGCGGGCTGGCAACTGTGTCTGTGTGGTCGGCTATACAATCGTCAAAGAGCTGTTTCCGGCAGATAACCCGCTTGGGCAGCAGCTGCGAATCGGCAATATCCCGTTTACTGTCGTGGGTGTACTGGGCAGAAAAGGGGCCTCCATCACGGGCGATGATCAGGACAACGTCATCCTGCTCCCGTGGACCACCGTCAAAAAGCGCCTGCAGGGGTCCGCGTTCAATGATGTCGGGGCGATCCTTGTGGGAGCAAAGGGGCCGGAGCTGATTGATTCAGCGAAAGGCGAGATTCAACAGCTGCTGCGGGACCGCCACCGGATTGCGGTCGGGCAGACGGCGGATTTTGAGGTGGTCACGAGTGCTCAGCTGTCCGAGCTTTTTGGGACCATCACAGGCATGATGACTGCACTCCTCGCCTCCATCGCCGGTATTTCACTGCTCGTTGGCGGTGTGGGAATCATGAACATTATGCTGGTTTCGGTGACCGAACGGACGCGCGAAATCGGCATCCGCATGGCAGTGGGGGCACGGGGACGGGATATTCTGGTGCAGTTCCTGATTGAGTCGGTGGTCTTGAGCTGTTTTGGCGGGGCGATTGGACTGGGGCTGGGAATCGGGGCTTCGGTCGGGATCACAACGCTGATTAATTCGATCAGTCCGGGCGCCGACTGGCCGGTCGTGGTTTCCATACCGGCCGGAATTGTGGCGATGGTTTTTGCGGCGGTGGTGGGGCTTGTGTTTGGGCTGTATCCGGCCTGGCGTGCAAGCTGTCTCGATCCGATTGACGCGCTGCGTTACGAATAAGCACACAAACCGATTGCTGGCATTCGAAGCGTTGACGCGAAAATTGGGGTTGACAGGATTTCAGGGAATTGTTTCGGTGCGCCGACTGTACCCTGCCGGACATGGCCGGTACGCAGTGCCGAGTACGCCGAATGCAGTCTTTTTTCAGGTTTGACGAGCTGCGGGCATGCGTTCCGACCGGCCTGACTGCTGCAGGTGTTGCGGGCAATTCAACGTGCAGTTTGAGCAGGAAAGGCAAACGTCTTAAAGTCGGTTCCCGGAAAAAGTCGAAAGTTAACGTGGCGATTGTGAACCTGTTGTGGCGGTTCCTGCGGTTATGCCGCAGAAACTGCGGGGAGGCCAGGAAGCACAATGGGCTGCATCGCCGGGGGGCCTGTTCAGTGGTGACCGTAACGGAAGGGATGTCCGGATAACGTCACAGGTCCGGAAATGGATCTTGCTGAACTGTGCTCAAAGCGCCTTGTATAGACGCTGGGATTGCCCGCACGCAATCCTGAGAACGACCCTCGTCAGTCCCTGACAAGGGGGGATACCGGCTGTTCACGACAGCTTCCGACCGCTTGCGGCCGGAAACCGGGATTCGCTTCAGGGATCTGGCAATCCGTCCGTTCAGGATGAACGCGGCGGATGGTGTAAGAGAATTGATTGGAGAGCCCGCCCATGAAGACGATCTTCACTACTGGTCAGGTAGCAAAGATCTGCAAAGTTGCCCCGCGTACTGTCTCAAAGTGGTTCGATTCCGGACGACTTCGAGGCTATCGCATTCCTGGTTCACAGGATCGACGCATTCCCCGCGAACATCTGATTCGGTTCCTCAAGGAGCATGGTATGCCCCTCGGAGAACTGGAAGATGAAGCGGTCGGCAAGATCCTGCTCGTTGGTTCTGACGTTGTGACTCGATCGAGCCTCAACGAAATGATCTCCAGCGATGACTTCAAGATCGAAATTGCTGCCAGCGGCTTCGAAGCCGGTATCCAGGCGGAATCAATTCACCCCGACTGCGTGGTGGTTGACTTCGTGATGGGCCGCGAAGAAGCTCTGATGATCGCCCAGAACCTCCGTCGGAACGCTGAGTTCACTGACACGGTTCTGATCGGTCTTCTGAGTGACGAGGATAATGCCTCGGGCTTCGACCGCTCGGTGTTCAACGAAACGTTCCGGAAACCTTTCGACGCAGCTCTGCTCGCCGAACGCATCCGCACGCTCGTGAACCGCCGCAAACAGCTGGCCTGAGAAACCAGCTGAGGCTCGGCGAACTGACCACGTCGAGAAAACAAACCGCCGTTCTGGACCTCCTGGTTCAGCTCGGCGGTTTTTTTATTCCACCAGCAGATTTTCCATGAGCTGAATTGCGGCCGGCCCGACAAGCACCACAAATATTCCCGGGAAGATGAAGAGCACCAGCGGAAAAATCATCTTCACGGCCGTCTGCTGCGCCTTCTCTTCCGCCAGCTGCCTCCGCTTCACCCGCATCGTGTCAGACTGAATGCGGAGCGCCCCCGCAATCGATGACCCGAACTTGTCCGCCTGAATGATGATGCCCGCAAGGGCTCGAACGTCGTCCACCCCGGTTCGTACTCCAAGGTCGTGAAGCACATCGCGGCGACTCTTGCCAACCTGAAGCTGCATGTTGGCCGTATTGAGCTCCTCACAGACTTCAGGTGCCGCCGACGACATCTCTTCCGCCACCCGCCGCAGGCCCTGGTCAAGACCCAGCCCGGCCTCAACACAGACGACCAGCAGGTCAAGAGTGTCCGGGAGCTGCAGGAAAATCTTCTCACGTCGCGATGCTCGCATCGATGCAAGAATAAGCTCCGGAATGTAAAAACCGGCACAGCCTGCCACCACGGGAATCATCCATGCGTTGCCCACAAAGCCGCTGCGAGCAAGAACATAAAGCGTTCCGAAAAGCAGTCCGCTGCCAAGTGCAATCGTTTTGATCGCCAGAAAGTTACGCACCGCGTTGGGACGCGAAAAGCCAGCGTTCGCCAGCCGGATACGCAGCTCACTCTGCTCCGATTCCGTTTTGGGCTGCAAGGCCCGTGACAATGCCGGCGCTGCCCGCTCCACAATCGTCGTGACCGCATTCGGCTTCCCCGCGACGATCGAATCCAGCTCCCGACGCTGACGCGAAAGCGGATTCCGGTACTCGTCCAGTCGAGTTGATGCACGTGTGGTCCGACGGGCAAAAATATTCATCGCCGACCAGAGCGCAGTGCTGGCCGCAGCAAATACCGCCCACGGCAGAAATTTCTCGTAATCCACGACCGCTCCCCGCACTCAGACTCGAATACTCACAATTCGGTGAATCACGTAACCACCCAGGATCTGCGCGGCAACCGCGCCCATCATCATCTGCCGTCCCAGCGGACGACTGAATAACAGCATCACATAGTCGCGGTTCAGCACGTACACCGCCAGAAACAGCACGATCGGCAGCGCCATCAGCACGACACCACTCAGTCGCCCCTCACCCGTCAATGCCTTCACCTGCCCCAGAATCTTGAATCGCTCCCGGATCAATGCACTGATCTTCGACAGCACCTCCGCAAGGTCCCCACCCGCCTGACGCTGGATCGAAACCGCCGTCACAAAGAACTGCAGATCCATGTTGGGCACGCGAGTCAGCATGTTTCTCAGTGCCTGGTCAATCGGTAACCCCAGGTTCTGCTCCTCGAATACCGCCTTGAATTCCACACTGATCGGAGCCGCCATCTCACTGGCAACCACGTTCAATCCCGATGCCAGACTGTGCCCGGAACGCAGCGCCCGCGCCAAAAGCTCCATCGCATCAGGCATCTGCTTCTCAAACTCCTTCATCCGCCTCCGTCGCCGCAACACCAGCCAAAGCCAGGGCAGACCAAAGCCCACACTCCCCAGGACCGGCATCGATGCTCGCGGAAGACCCGCAAGCACCCCACCCGTCGGCACAATCAGCAGCCCGCAAATGCAGATCATCAGAAACTGCTCCAGACGCATCGGCAGCTCCGCCTGCCGGAAAAACATCGGCAGCCGCTCAAAACGATCCACCAGCCGCCCCAGCAGACTCTGAGCCGTTGTCAGACCGTCGCGAAGGATCGTGTTGTCCACATCCAGTCGATCTGCACCGCTCCGACCCGTGAATGCCGATAACCGCGCTTCAAGGTCCGATTCCCCGTTCCGACGGAACGCAGACGCCAGACCCAGCACCAGCGTAATCACACCAACAAAGGCTGAGCACATCACCAGAATCGCAGGATCCATATTGTTATCCCGTCCCGTCAATGAACTCGCTCAGTGAACTCGCATTGTTCTTTGAGCAAACAAGCCATGCGGCAGCCGGATTCCACTGGCCTCCAGATGCTCAATGCACCGCGGACGCACTCCCGTGGACTCAAAATGCCCGTACGCCCGGCCGTGCTCGTTGATCCCGTCCTGCACGAACCGAAAAATATCCTGCATGACAATCACGTCGCCCTCCATCCCCACGATCTCCGTGATATATGTCACCTTTCGCGGACCGCCCTGCAGACGACTGGCCTGAATCACCAGATTGATGGCCGAAGCAATCTGCTTGCGAATCGACTGCATCGGCATCTCAAAACCGCTCATATTCACCAGCGTTTCAATACGCGAAATGGCGTCGCGAGGATTGTTGGCGTGCACCGTGGTGAGAGATCCGTCGTGACCCGTGTTCATCGCCTGCAGCATGTCAAGAGTCTCTCCGCCACGACACTCCCCGATGATGATCCTGTCGGGACGCATTCGCAGCGCGTTGCGGACAAGGTCCGTCGCTGTAATCCGACCACGACCCTCTATGTTCGGAGGACGCGTTTCCAGTCGCAGCACATGCTCCTGCTGCAGCTGCAGCTCCGCAGCGTCCTCAATCGTGATCACACGGTTGTCGTTCGAAATGAAGCTCGACAGTGTGTTCAGGAGCGTCGTCTTCCCCGAACCCGTTCCGCCGCTGATGACGATGTTCAGCCGAGCCTTCATCGCGCCCTCCAGAAACATCACCATTTCCGGCGTGAATGCCCCAAACTTCAGCAGGTCCTCAAGTGTCAGCGGATTGCTGCCAAACCGGCGAATCGTCAGCGATGGTCCATCCAGTGCCAGCGGAGGAATAATCGCATTCAGACGAGAACCATCCGGAAGACGCGCATCCACCATCGGAGATGTCTCATCTATCCGACGACCGACCTTCGACACAATCCGGTCCAGTATCTGCAACAGATGCTCGTTGTCCCGAAATGTCACATCCGATCGCTGAATGCGACCGTTCTTCTCCACAAAAACATTCTTCGGACCGTTGATCATAATGTCCGCTATGCCCTCTTCCTTGAGCAGAATCTCCAGCGGACCAAAACCAAACGCCTCGTCCAGCACCTCTTCCACCAGCCGCTCACGCTCCGATCGGTTCAGCAGCGGGTTCTCTGTGTCACACAAATGCTCAACCACCACCCGAATCTCTCGACGCAGCGAGTCCCCTTCAAGCTCTGAAACACGGTTCAGGTCAAGCTTCTCTACGAGCTTCCCGTGGATGTGCGACTTGAGCGACTCAAAATCGGTCGCTGCCTGGCGGTTCGACTTGTTAGGAGCAATCATGGCAGTGCAGTTGTTTGAAATCGTGGCGGCGAAAGGCGTTCCATGAGGCCCGAATCCTCCGTTGACCGGAACCACCCTCCCCAACCTACGTCTCAAACACCACTCCGGGCGGCCGATTTTCGGCGACTTCCCGCGTTCGGCACGCAGCGTTTTGGCAACAACTCCACCCTCACCCAAACAATCAATGCATCCGGAACATTCACCACAACCCGGGGGAATTCTTTCGTGCTTTCCCGAACCCCAAAAGAAATACTGGATGAAATTTGCCTGACCAGAATTCACGGGCAAGGATTACACGGTGCCGCAATCACCCTGCGCCCAGTCCCCTATTTCGAGGCAGGATCATGACAGACATCAGGACTTACAGAAATCCGGCAGTTGGCTTCGTCGAACGTCGTCACAACATCGGCGATCAAAACCCGGCAGGCGTCGAACGCAGACAATTCCGCGACGGAGATCGCAGACTGCGCCCCGAAGTTGCCGAACTGGCCGATGCCATCGATGATTACAAAATCGCCCACAGGCGTCGCTTCATCACATTCGAAGAACTCTTCGACGTGATGCTCTCACTCGGTTACCACCGCTGAATCTCCCCGATCATTCCTCCGCAGGCCAGTAAAGATCCACGCGGTCATGAGTCGTGTACAATCGCCAGCGGCTGCCGTCATGCATCAGCAGTCCGCTGGATTTGTTCTCACCGAGACCCCTGAAGGGTTCAGACGCCTTCTGCCAGGTAAGCAGGTCACGGGATTCCGCCAGATACGTTGACCACCGTCGAGGTTTCTGTTCGTCTCCGGTTCCGTGCAGCACCGCAACGTAGCGGTCCCCCAGCCTCCGGACCTGGTTGAGTGCCAGCATGCGACCGTCAAAATCACCCGGCCCCGGAACAAGCACCGGCTCGTCCCGGACATTCGTCCACACCCTGAGGTCCGCAGAACGAGCCAGCCAGATTCCCAGATCACGGCGTTCATACAGCAGATGCCAGACTCCGTTTTCATGAAATGCCGACGGTGTCCCGAAGGGACCCGGAGGAATCGGCTGACCATTCGTCAGCCGCACATCCAGAGTGCCCTCGCGAGTCCAGCTGACTCCGTCAGCTGATGTCAGCAGCTGCGCCTGATCCTGACTGCCCTCAGCAAACATGTAGTAACGCCCGGCATGATGCACCACCATCATGTCCTCAACCCAGTATTCGTCCACCAGCGGATTCTGAGTGGACCTCTTCCAGTGAATGCCGTCGCTGGATGTGGCCAGTCCCAGCTTCATCGTCAATGGCTGATTGTCCGGATTGTAACCCGTATACCACATCCGCCACTGGCTGCCCTCACGAAGAATCCAGCCGCGTTCGCGGATCTTCGCGTCCCATGCTCCCGGCTCACCGGTAAACAGCGGCTGCGGAAATGCCGGAGTGAAGCGCTGAGGAATCGCGGGCTCCTCGGCTGATGCAGATAAATGTCCGCAGGCAACAAGACTCAGGACCACAAAAACAAGACGACTGGTCATGTGCCGCTCCAAAGCAAACAGGCAGCTCGACGAAACCCGCCGAACTGCCTGCATTGGTGATCAACACCCCATAAAATCCGCGCTCGTGAAGAAGTTCAGTCAGCCAGACGCTGGATGCTGATGTTTCGGAAAGAGACCGCGTCCCCGTGGCCGGCAAAGCCGAAGAAGCCCGACTTGCGATCCTTGCCGGGATGCGGTCGGCCACCCATGAACTCAGTCACCTTCGCCACATCCGTGCTGAGGATCAGATTGCCGTTGAGCTCCACCCGGATCGTGCTCCCGTTGACCGTGACTTCCTGGAAGTTCCAGGTTCCCGCAGGACGCAGAAAACCACGCTTTGCCGCGGCCATGCCGTAGGCTGAACCGTGGTACTGGCGAGCATCCAGTTTGGCGTAGTTGGGGTGTTCAGAATCCAGAACCTGCAGTTCGCACATCGCGTCGTAAGCCGGATCACCAGTGCCATCGGTGCGGATCGCCAGGCCATTGTTGCCCGAAGGAGGGGTGAGGAATTCGAGGCGAACGACGAAGTTGGCATACTCGTCGGCGGTGTGCAGAATGCCACCTTTTCCTTCGCGGCAGCGAATTGCTCCGTCGACTACTTCATAATTGCCTGTCGCACCCGACCAGCCCTGCAGATCCTTCCCGTTGAAGATCGACGTGAACCTGTCGCCTCCGCTGGCAGCCAGAATCTGATTCGCTTCTTCCGCAGGAATCTCCCGGACATAAATATTGCGCCAGCGGATCTCTCCGTCGTGTGTCTGCAGACAGATCGGCCCCTTGAAAAACAGCGGGCTCTCACGGTCCCAGTAGTTCTCCATGGTCGCGTTGTCAACCACCATCTGACCATTGAGCCATACAGTGGTGCGGGCACCGATCTGACGAATTCGGAAACTGTTCCACTCGCCGAACGGCTTGTCTGCGCGAACCGCCGGGTCCTTGCCGGCTGCCCCCGCACTGTTGTTCCACAAACCACCGCTGCCCTTGTCTGCGCCCAGACGGAACTTGGATTCTTCGGTGTAATCCCAGATCTGAACCTGCGGAGATGCCTTCAGATAAATGCCGCTGTCGGCCAGTGGCACCGTCTTATAGTCGATCAGAAGTTCATAGTCTGCAAACTCAGCATCGGTTGCCAGATATGCCCCATGCCCGTCATTCACCAGCTCTTCATTTTCCACCGTCCAGTGCTTGCGGGCGTCTTCTGTCCATTCCGCAATCTGCTTCGCCCGGACGTCCTCAGGCATTTTCGCGAGGTCGCGGGGATCGAAATGGGGCATGCCATGCCAGCCTTCAAGATCACGCCCGTTGAACAGCGGACGAAAACCTTCGGGCGGCTCAGCGGCGGTGGCGGCAGACATGGTCAACAGGGACAGAGCAGCCATGACTGCGACAAGAGAAGGAAGGCGGAGTAGCATGTGGGTCTCCGTGGGGGCGGGGTGTGCTGGACAGAGGGAGCAGAATCTGTTTCTGCGAGGCCGCGGAAGAATAACGCAACAACGGCTCTTCGGAAACACTCCTCATAGACTCTCCCGAAAATTTCAAGTGTGTTTGTCGAAATTTCCAAGTGTCACCGTGTCCCCGATCCGCAGATCCACCGCCGATCCTGTCAGATGCAGTCGGGTATGGTGAACGTCCCAGCCGCCGACACGCGCACCGGACGGTTTCAAAACCCGCACCGCTGATGTCATCAGCCCCGACCGCGAACCCGCAGCAATTACGCAAAACTCCAGTGCCGGCCGTGAAATCACCCGGACTTCACATGCCGCAACGCCCGTCGCAGATGTCGCCGGCCACCATGCTCCGCCACACACATCAACCGGGCACCAGACCAACGTACAACTGTCTGCTTCCGGTCCCGCCGTGAGCCCCTCATCCGCTCCCACCCCAAGCACCACATCCTCCGCAGCAATTCCCCGCGATCGCAAATGCCCCAGGCAGTGCCGGGCCAGCTCCAATGCCCGTGCTGCGGTCAGCCCCTGCCGGCCCGCGGCGGATGCAGATGGCTCCGCGTCCGCAAAAATACCCCGCAGCCGCAGCCCACCCTGCTGAACGAGTGCCCGTGACAATGACTCACAGTCCGGCCCGGGATGCACTCCCATCAACTGACGCCCGGTGTCCACCGCAATCAGCACCGCAATCTTCTTCCCCGCAGAC
The DNA here is from genome assembly GCA_964561125.1 of uncultured Chitinophaga sp. GTDB lineage: Bacteria > Planctomycetota > Planctomycetia > Planctomycetales > Planctomycetaceae > SXXK01. The sequence continues at coordinate 38,719 of CAZLOQ010000017.1, forward strand.
TCCGCAGCCCGGGACAAAAGTTCACCATGCCGAAAATGATCCACAATAACCGTCAGTCGCGGAGTCTTCACCGCCAGAGCCGCCAGCTGCGGAACTTCGCCCTCAAACGAAATCGGTGTTCTCAGCAGCACAGCCGGGAGGGCCGAAGTTGATCGATCCGCAACTCCACGCCCGAGCCCGGAGGACCAGAGAATCTCTGCCGCAGCAACGTCCTCACAGCAGATCTCATCAATTGGCCTCCCGCCCGGCGATCGCTCTGAAAGGTACCCACTGATCACATCAAGACAGGCAGATGGCCACCCCCGAGGGATCTCCGGAGCCCATCTGGTCGACGATGGAAACAACCGCAATGCCTGCCCGCAGCGCTTGCGACAGAATTCCCTTAACTGGTCAGTGGTCCGGGTCATTGGGAAGATTCCAGCGACTTCAACAGCTCACCTGCCCGCTCCCGACGCTCCTCACTGCCCCACGTCGGGTGCAGTACAGAAATGGTGCGGAGGATTCGCTGAGCCTCAGCAGGCTTACCCCCGGCTGCCGCAATGGCCGCCAGCTGCAGTGATGCCTCCAGCCATGCAGGCTCGCCCGCTTTCGTCTGACCCTGAACTTTTCGCCAGAACTCCGCCACCCCCTTCACTCCCATCCCCTTCACTCCCGCACCTGCACCGGTCACCACACCGAGCGCACCCGCATCCCCGGTCGACAGTACGTTTGCTGCCTGTTGCAGCTGTTCAGGGGTGAGCGGCTGCCGGATGAGGGCCGTGAGGATCGCTGCGGCAGCTTCCGGCGGGGCTCCGCAGGTGCTCAGCCGCAACTGGATCGGCAAATCCCGCAGCAGACTGGCGGGAGTGCGATCAGGGGCTGTGGCTGGCTGCAGCAGCTGCGAAGCAAACGTGGCCAGCGCAGTCATGCCGGGGGCGCGAGCATCGGAAAGGTGCGGGAGCAGCAGCAGCACCTGCTCACGCTGCACCGCTGGCTCCAGCCGCCGAAGTGCAGCCTGGGCGTCAGACAGCTCCTGCTGAGAAAGCAGCAGACGCGATGCGGACAGGAGCCTGAACGTGTGCGCGGCAGCAATCGTTCGCGCCGCCACAGCAGAGAAATCAAAATCGTCGTCAGCCGATTCAGCAGCCTTTTCAGCAGCCTTGACGGCCCGATCTTCCGTTCCGGGCTGCACGGACTCAAGCAGCCGCAGAAGCCGGGAATGCAGCTGATCCCACGCGGTGCTCTGGCCGGATGAGTCTTCCTGAATCGGCAGAGTCAGCAGCGGTGCCGTGAGACGCTGCAGGGAGAGAATCGTGTGTTCCCGCGAATGTAAAGAATCAATCTGTTCCTGCCACGGCTGCAGCTGAGCGACCCAGGCTGCGATCAGATCCGGCGGCGGATTCGAGGCCACTGACTGCAGCGAAGCTTCCAGCAGACAGTCTCCCAGCAGCGCCAGCTTTCGCAGGTGCCGGAACTGACTGTCAGAGCCTGCGTCAGGCGCTGGAACGGGGATGGCCAGCAGATCTGCGGCAGCCGCGAGAGGCTGTGAGGACCGCAGGAGCCGCGCACGATACTCGCGAGCTGTTGCAACTGTCGGCTGATTCGCAAACGCCGCAATGTGCTCATCAAGGGCAACGCGATAATGACTGGTGCCTGGACTGGCGGGTGAGCTGAGCGGTGTGCTGCCTGATCTGCTGGTCCGGTGCAGCTGCGCTAATCCGTAAAGTCGCAGCAGGTCGGCAGCTGCCTGCTGGCGCGGGTGGTCGCAGGCTGCAAATTCGCCGGCTGACAGCTCCAGTTCCGCAATCGCTTCGTCCCAGCGGGATTCACGCAGGAGCAATTCACCGATCTGCATTCGTGCCAGTGCGCGCAGGTCAGGACCTGCGGCCGGGAGTCGTGTGATCTGCTGCAGCCGCGCGCGGGCGCCGGTGTAGTCTTTGGCGGCAATCAGCGCACCGACCGATTCAATCGCGTCCGCGCCGTACGGTCCGGCCAGCAGCACAAGTTCCATGCGACGCTCACAGAACTGCAGACGTTCCTGCCAGACACCCCGGAGCAGCGGAGCGATTTCGGCTTTCGTCGACTCGAAGCCAGCCACAGCTTCCGCCAGCGAACCCTTTGCCGGCGGCACGGGGCTGTCCGAAGAAACCGTCGCTGAGGCGACAGCGGCAGGCAGCGCAGCAGGACCGGGGGGCTGAACCTGCGTCGTGCCGCTGCGATCACCCGAGCGGCGTTTCTGTTCAAGCTCCCAAAGCAGCTCACACAGGAGCAGGCGGGCATGCAGCTGCAGCAGCTGCAGTTCCGGGTCCTTCGCAGCTTCTGCCGGAAGCGGATGCGTACGCTGAACGTCGGGAATCAGGAGCTCGCTGGGACGCCGCAGCCGGAGCAGCCGCGTACGTTGCAGGACTTCCAGACGCAACTGCTCGCCGACACTCGAAACGTCAGCTGCCGAATTCCGCAACTGCAGCTCCAATGCCGCGTCATCGCCAAGCTCCAGAAGAATCTGAGAAAGCAGTTGCCGCGCACGAAACTGGTGCTGTTGCGCGAGTCCCCGAAGGAGCTGTTCAGCCTCGCTGCGGAGCGCAGTAAGTGACGCTGCGGCAGGTTCGGTCAACGGGGAAGCGGGACCTGCTACCGCGTGAGACAGGCGATAGTCCGAAAGCTGCAGTTCGAGCCGTGTGCAGCGAAGCCGAAAACGAACGTCCCTGAGCGTCGCAGGAGATAACGTCGGCCGCAGCTCGTCAGCGAATGCCATCTGAGCAGTGGCCAGCTGAAGTCCCTGACGACAGGCTGAACGTGCGAATTCCAGCTGCGATGCAGGAGGCAAACTGCTGCGAAAGGCGTTGGCTGTACACGCCATGTCGGCGATCGCCGCAAGCAGCTCAACCTGACGCAGCCGTAATGCCAGTTCGGTGTCCGGCTGAACCGGAGCTGTCCGCAGAAACTCTGTCAGGCGGGAAACAGCAAGAGATATCAGCTCTTCGCGACGCGCCTGCGGCAGAAACCAGGCTTCGTCCTCACAGCAATCTGCAAAGAGCAGTTCCCAGCGAGCCCGGACTGTTAAGTTGGTCGCAGTCTGCAGCCGCTGCAGGCACACCTGCCGACCCAGATCAAACAGCCCCCGGGACCTGAGCTGAAACAGGAATTCCGCCTCGCCATCCGGGAGACTGGATTCCGCACTCACCCGACCATCGTCCTGACTGCTGCCGGTGGCAGCAGCCGAGGGCCGAACCGGACGCTGCAGCAGTTCGTCGGCGAGCGGGGTCAGAAAGAGTATCAGAGGCAGGAACTCAAGCATGCGCACATCTTACTCCCACCCCACCCATCACTGTCAACTACCAAGCTGAAATTACCGCCTTCAACCACATTTTTCTCCTCAAAGGTGCCATGCACCTTGACTTGCGTCGCCAGTGCTGTCAGACTTGTTTTTCTTCTGAGGAGAGGTCCGTTATGCCACGTGTCAATCGCCGTGAAATCTTTTCCGAAACCGATGTTCAGGTGTTCCACACCATCAGCCGCTGTGTGCGCCGCAATCATCTGTGCGGCAAGGATCGCAGATCGCGACGCGATTATTCACATCGCCGCGAATGGATCCGCAGCCGCCTCGAAGAACTCGCCGGCATCTTCGCCATCGAAACGCTCAGCTACGCACTCATGGCGAACCACATGCATCTTGTCATCCGCACCCGCCCGGATATTGCACTGACCTGGTCCGACGACGAAGTCGCCCTGCGCTGGTGGGCTCTGTTTCCCAAACGCCGAACCCGCAATGGGCTCCCCGAACAGCCCACCGCCGAAGAGCTCAATCACATCAAAAACAGCACCACCGGCCTCGCTGACAAACGTCGCCGGCTCTGTAGTGTGTCGTGGTTCATGAAGTGCATTTCTGAACCCATCGCCAAACGTGCCAACCGCGAAGACAATCTCACCGGGCATTTCTGGGAAGCCCGCTTCAAAGCTCAGCCACTGCTCGACGAAACAGCCATCGCCGCCTGTATGGCCTACGTGGATCTCAATCCCATCCGGGCAGCGGTTGCGCAAACTCCCGAAACCAGCCAGTACACAAGTCTTCAGGACCGCATTACCGATCGTCAATCCGCCGCTTCGGCCCCCTCCGCCGCCGCACAGGACATTCAAACTGAACATGGGGCACAGGCCGGCTGGCTGGCCCCCATCGCGCTCGAACCCCCGCGAAAGGCTCCCCGCAACCGCCACACCACTCGCCGGCTCACCAATCGCGGCAGCCTGTTCATGTCGCTCGATCAATACCTCCAGCTCGTCGACTGGACAGGCCGTCAACTGCGACTGGACAAACCCGGCCAGATCCCCTCGCACCTCGCCCCCGTCCTCACACGACTGGACTGCAGCCTCGAAACCTGGCTGGATCTGATCCGGAACTTCCGTCGTCGATTCCCGACAGAAGCCGGTCGCCCTGAAACGCTGGCCACCGTTCAGGCTCTCAGACGCCACTGCCGAAGCATCAGTCTGCGTTCGCAGGGATGAATCTGTCCGGCAGGCTCAACCAACTCATCCACCCGCCGGGATCGGCTCTGCCGGCCGCTCGACAAAGAACCTTCCGTGCTGCAGAAAACAGCAGACAGCAGCGCACACCTGCGGGTCAGACATCAGCAGGCTGTGCAGTCGATTGACTCGCAGAAAGTCTGCGGCCCCCGGAAGCCGAGTACAGGCGACGGTCACCGTGCCGTCGTCATCCCCCCGCAGCAGCGGATTGAATCCTCGCTCGTCACCCCGCCCACCCGCGATGATGCCAAACGGAAAGGCAGGCACAGGCAGGCCCGCCGCGATACTCTCAGTGCCTGCTGCCAGTTCCTGTCCCGCAGGTCCAAACACGGCTCTGAAGAGTGCGAAATTCTTCAGCATGGCCGCCAGATCAGCACCAAGATTCGGAGTTCCCAGCATAACCATCCGCAAGTGACGCTGATCGGAGTGCTCTTTCAGGTAGCGCCGGACAACCAATCCACCCATGCTGTGAACCACGAAACTGATCTGCTCTGCTTCCGTCAACGAATCCACCATCTGCCTCAGAAAACCGGCGCATTCTGCCAGTGAACTGCGGTTACCGGGATAATCGAACGGCACTGCTGTCATCTTTTCGGCAGACACAGCCCGGATCACGGGATTCATGGATTTGGAGGAGCGTCCGATGCCGTGAAGGCAGATCACGACATGGCCGGTTTCAGGTGCCAGCTGCTTTTCGCGGACGATCCGGTCCATGGCACTGCGGCATTCATCACGTGTTCCCGAGGCACAGCGACGGTCGCCGGGATCCAGCAGCCGAAAGTGGCCCGAAAACACATTCTGCTGAATCCGATAACCACGGCGGAAGTACACATCACCCCAGAACAGACGGCCTCCCAGCGTCGGCATACCAGGCCTTGGCGCCGGGCTCTCATCGGAATCCGACTGTCCGTCGGACGAAGGATTCTGCATGTCGGCATCCTGAGACTGTTTCGCTTCGTCCGCTGCAGCCGTCCCCAGACAGCACGCCGCGGCAGTCTGCACCATGACCCGCAGTTGTCGGCGGCGAGAACTGAGGGGCAGATGAAACTCCGTCACTGCCCTGATAACTCCTCGATCAGATACACCGTGAGCGATCTCGCACCGTGAGCACCAATCACCAGTGACTGCTCGATATCGGCAGTCTTCGAGGGGCCGGAAATAAAGCCTGCAAAAGGGTGCCGCCCCACCTCAATGCGTCCGTAAGCTTCGTGCATGTTGTGCACCACCGCAGCCGCAGGTACTGCTAATGCCATATGCTGCGGAATGAAATACAGCACTCGATGCTGCAAAGTGTCATCACGGACCCAGACGGCGCCGTTTTCCGCCACGGCCAGATGCCCCCGCAACACGGCAAAGTCCACATTTTCCAGAACATGCGGATCTGTGACCGCGTTCAGGTCAAAGCTGCTGTCGCCCAGACCCGGCACAACACTGCAGCGAACCGCCGCCGCGGTCCACACGGCAAGCGATTCAAGATGACGAGCAGCTTCCGCAAGTGTTGGTACACAGATGACCTGGCCACCCACCGATGCAACCACCTCCTGAAACCGCCGCGTCGGGTCCGGGAACGTCTGCCAGCGTCCGGGTGTGAGCACATCCGGGAGCGGCGAGGACTGAGGCAGGGCAGACCGCACTTTCGCAAGGATTGTTTCACGCGATCCGGCACCACGAGACATTCAGGGGACTCCGTCAGAACGTGCAGAGGCAGGCATTCGGCGAGGGCAGAAACTACAGAATTCGCCGGCTCGGGAGTCTATCTCATCACCACCGTTCCGACAAAGCCCGCCACACTCAGGCCCGGCAGACAGGCCGGAATTCGGACAAATCGGATCGGCTACGAAAACAGAACTTCAGCCGCTCTCCTGCGGGAGTTGCATTCGTCCTACACTGCGAATCAACGGTCGGAATTCCATCTGCTGCAGAATATCTGCTTCAATATCAATCCCCGGCGCTGCCTCAATCAGTTCCAGCCCCTCTGACGTCAATCGAAAAACAGCGCGTTCCGTGACGAACAGCACGTGTCTGCCCGCACGGGCTGCATCCCGCCCGGCAAACGAAACCTGTTGCACCTGTCGCACAAACTTGCGAATCCGGCCCTCTCGGCGAATTGTCAGCCGCCCGCCCTCCAGTGCAGCCTCCAGACCGTCGGCCGTGAGTGTCCCGCAGAACACCAGTCGCCGTGCTGTCTGAGAAATATTGACGAAGCCGCCCACACCCGCAAATCGATTGCCGAACCGGGAAACATTCACGTTTCCCCCGGAATCCACTTCAGCCGCCCCCAGTGCCGCAAAGTCCAGTCCGCCCCCGTCGTAGAAATCAAACTGCGACGGCTGATCGATGATCGCCTCCGGATACCGCGCCGCACCGAAACTTAACCCACCGGCAGGCATGCCTCCGATCGGACCACTTTCCACCGTCAGCGTCACCCGATGCAGCAGGCCCCGACCAGCGGCAACGACCGCAATGCCCTCCGGCAGACCAATTCCCAGGTTAGCCAGATTTCCCGCGGCCAGCTCATCACAGGCCCGCTCCGCAATCACCCGCCTGACAACGTCCGGAATCTCAGCCACCCCGGCAAAGCCGCCGACATCAGAACCCGCAGCCGCACTGCAGTAGGCCGCATTGAAGGGCTCGGCAAATGTCTGCCAGTGTTCAGCTGAGTCAGCCACGACGATGCGCGACACGAGTCGCCCGGGGACCTTGACCAGCTGAGGCGGGAGCGGTTCAGGGAGCAGCCTGCGAACCTGGGCGATCACCGGGCCGCCATGGTTATGGGCTGCCTGAGCAATCGGCAGCACATCCCCGATGACGGCTTCCTCATCAAGGATCAGGTTTCCCAGCGGATCCGCTGCAGTGGCACGGATCAGCCCTGCATGAATGGGAAATGCGTGATACATCAGCCACTGCCGGCCGCGAATCTCGATTCGCTCCACCAGTTGTTCCACGGACCGTGCATTGAGCCGTCCACCGCCGTGAATCGGGTCGATGAACGTGCCCATGCCGATCCGCGTGATGCATCCCGGCCGCCCCGCCGCAATGTCCCGAAACAGCTGGCAAATCACACCCTGCGGCAAGTTCCACGCCTCGATACGCCCTTCCAGTGCCATGCGGCCCAGTGCCGGGGCGAGTCCCCAGTGTCCGCCGATGACGCGTTTCAGCAGGCCGTCATGGGCGAGGTGATTGAGTCCCCGCGAACGGCCATCGCCCTGCCCGGCGGCGTAGACGAGCGTGAGTCCCAGCGGCTGGCCGGTACTGATGAAGCGGCGTTCGAGTGCGGCAGTGAGTGCTTCAGGATGCCCGGCGCCGACAAAGCCACTGCTGGCGACCGTGGTCCCCGCAGCAATCAGCTTCACGGCTTCGTCCGCCGTACAGATTCTCTGATCAGAAGTCACTCGCTGCTCCGGACTTAACCCCACCAGCCACCGTTCACATGCAGAGTCTGCCCGGTGATATACCCGGCGAGGTCACTGCAGAGGAATAAAATCGTCCCGGCGATCTCCTCCGGTTCACCGAATCTCCGCAGCGGAATCTGACTCAGCATCTGCTCGCGGGCGGCTGCGGGGATCGACTGGCCCATTTCCGTGAGCACCACACCGGGGGCCACGGCGTTGACAGTAATGCGTCGCCCCGCGAGTTCGCGGCTGAGCACCTTTGTGAGGCCGATCACGCCGGCTTTGGCAGACGCATAATTGGCCTGCCCGAAGAATCCCACAACTCCGGATATCGACGCCAGATTGACAATCCGTCCCCCGTCACGCAGAAAGGGCAGCGCCGTCCGGCAGACACGAAAGACGGCCGACAGGTTGGTGTCCAGAACCAGATCCCAGTCAGCGTCCGGCATGTTTTTGGCCGTGCGGTCTCTGAGCACTGCGGCGTTATTGATCAGAATATCAAGTGCTCCAAACTGCTGATGAATCCGTTCCAGCACCCTCAGGATGGCCTCGCTGTCCCGCACGTCCGCTTCAAGAGCCAGGCCGCGGGAGCCGAACTCCGCTGCCGTCTCTTCCGCACGCTGTCGGTTCTGACCGGATTCGTCCTGCAGGTAGTTCACCACCACCGCAGCACCGCTGGCATACAGCAGACGCGCGGTCGCTCGGCCCAGTCCCTGCCCACCACCCGTCACAAATGCTGTCCTGCCCGTCAGATCCAGCGTCGTCATTCCTGGCTGCTCCATGATTTCACCCTGTCAGAACATCGAACATCGAACAATCCTCAATCGGCAACAGAAGTTCAAGTCATCCAGACTCGAGAGACCGTGACGAGCGAAAGTGGACAGCACGTCAGCGCCCCGGAGCCTGACGAAACCGTTCATGCAACCCGAATAACAATACGACTTTCCGTCGCAAAGTGCCATGCACCCTTGCAGTCGTTCACATCCCTCCTCGTTCCGCTGAGACCCGAACTCGACCACGAGTTCCAAACCCATTCCTTTCCGGAACTCACCTGTGTCAGTTGCAGTCAGACCTGAACGCACTTCTCCGGCAGCGAGGATGCAGTTTTGGAAATTGTCGATCCCCGCGAGCCAGCTCCTGCAGACGCACGAAATCGCCAGCAAACAGACGACAATCGAAATCCCCCCCGCCACAAACTTCGCCGAGGTAACCCGGATCACAACGCCCCATGCTGGAATTCCGAAAAAGCAGGTTTGGACGTTTGGTGACGAAAAATCAGGGAATACCCGGAGTGCAAATCTGCACAGGGGGCAGGAAATTCGCCGAAAAATGGATGGAAAAACCGGGGGCGATCGGGTGAAATGCTGCCAAAAAACAACACAGACAACCGCTCGCTGCCCAATTGCCACAGATCACCCCATCGCTTCCAATCCCAAGAATACTCACTGAGAATTACCAAGTCAGGTTTCCACCCTGCAAACAAATGAAAGGGGCTTTGATTTTCGCTTGCCAGGTGTTTACTTTAGTTTCACCCTGGTTCCGTTATTTCTTCAACCCTTGGCAGGTGTCACATGTCAAAAACATTCTGGGTGAAATCATTTCTGTCCGGTCTGGGACTTTTCCGTCCCAAACGTCGCTCGTCCGTCTGGCAAAAGCAGGCCCGGCAAACACAGGAACTGCAGACGCTTGAATCGCGGCTGCTGATGTCCGCCGACAGCCTCGCTGCCGACGTCACAGACACCAGCACCCGAAGCCCGCAGATTCTGCAGACAGTCAACGCAACATCATTCTCTCCGTTCGTTCCCTCCGAAGACCTCTACGATGAAGGGGCAGGGGCTGTCTGGGGCGGACTCATGGAACCGCCCGCCGGCGGGCCCCTCGCAGGCAGCCCGCCATCACTCGGCAGCGGCATGTCGGGTGTCGGCGAAAACGAAGAAGACCCCGGAATGGATGTTGATGGCAACACGTTTGAAGGCAACGGCTTCTGCGGAGTGGTCGACAACGGCGGAGATACAGGTGGGGATACGGGTGGCAACAGCGTGGGAGGCACGATCGGCGGCGGAGACGGCAGCCTTCCCCAGGAAGAACTGGAACTGCTGGCTGTCGACGTGGAGGCACTTGAGGGGCCTTACAGTCTGTCGAAGCTGGACGAAGCCGAAGTGGTCATCCGTCGTGTGGGACTGTCGCCCAACCGCGCTGTCAGTGCCCGGCTGCGAATCACTGGTACCGCCGTCTATCTGGCTGACTACCGTCTCAGCCACGGCGACAATCCACTCATGCTGTTCCGCGACGGCGATGCACACTACGCCACTTTCCAGCTGCCGGCCGGCGTCAATACCGCCGTGATCCGCCTGAATACGCTGATGGATACCGACTGGGAGCAGCCTGAAAAGGTAAAGCTGGAGCTGGTTCCGTCACTGGATGGCAGTGCCAGGCCGGGTGGCAGAACGAAGGCGGACATTATCATCGAAGATGCGACAGCCGACCTGCAGATTTCAACCATGCATTCCAAAGGCGGGTTGCTGCAAAGCCCGGCGGAAGACCGCCCCGGCAGCATGCTCAGAGTCAACAATGACTTTGACAACGGCCGTGAAATTCCCGATCACGTTTGGTATGACACATCAGGCCGTGCATTCCTGCCGGCTGAAGACGACATCCAGCTGCTCAAACTCACGTCGCATATCAAGGACAAACACGACTACGTCTTTGACGATCTGCCACAGTGGTTCCAGCTGCAGTACGACGCGACGGCACTCCGGATCTACAAACGCCCGACCCCCACGGCCACCGGTGGCTGGGTGCTCATCAGCCCTGAAACCCGACTGTATCTGAACGACGGAAAATCATGGGAATTTGCGGTAGAGGGGATTGCGGCGTCTCATGGTCAGATCAGCGCTCGCTGGCGCGCTGCCAGCATGCGCACGCCGGCACCGACATTTGATCAGGTTACAGCCACCGTCTGGGATGTCGATCTCGATATCGACAGCGACAACACCAACGACGTCAACGCTCCGGACAGATCCAACTGGGAGGAATTCATTGAGGATCATACGCACGGAATTGGCAAACTGCTGTTCGTGCGGCAGGGACTGCCCGCGTTCGATCAGCAGCCCGTCCTGACCACTGCAGCCTTCTCGGTCGCCCCCAATGTCTACGAACGTGGCGTGAAATTTGACTATCCGGGCCCCCAGGGCGAATCCGGATACATCCAGCTCTGGTCCAGGCCAGCCGACATCCCTGGTGGGCTCATCCGCAAGCCGATCGAAGAAGGCGGCCATATGATCACCTCTGGTCGCATCTATTTCGGCGATCAGCTGAATGCGATCACCGGGGTGTGGATCGAACCCATCGTGGCTCAGCGCGGACACAACACTCTTGAAGGGGTGGAACGCAAGCGACCGGATGACCGAATCCGCATGACTGCTAATGTCCGCACCGCAGCAGACCTCCCCTGGATGCCGCTCAGTAGCGATGAAGTTCGCTATGTGGTCAATGAAAATATGGACACCTTCTATCCTAACCTCCAGTTCGACCGCCCGAGATACTGGGACCGCAACGACATTCTCTCCGGACTCGTCCTCCGCGATGCCCTCATCTCAGAAGCCGTCTATGAAGTGCAGGACCTGCCACAGTTCGGACAACAAATCCTGGGAGAGCAACAGCTGTGGGACCTGGGATTGCCATCCGAGATCGTGCTGAAACTAAAAAGCTTCCTCGAAAATCCGGGCAAGATCGGTCTGCAAGCCGCAATTTACCGTGATTTTCTTAGCCCACAGGGCACTGGCTATGTCCTTGCATTTGCAGGAACACAATTAGACCCCGGTGACCTAATCGCAGACATCCTTCAAGGACTTGGCCTCGACGAATCGGATTGGCTTGAATACGCAGGCGTCCTCAAACAGTACCCTGCTGCGATGAGATTAGGATATGAGTTTGGTCGAACGATGCGTGAACTGGGACTGGTCCCCCGAACGACAGGACATTCGCTCGGTGGTGGATTAGCGAGTGCGGCCAGTATCGCTGCGAATAAGAGTGCGATGCCGGCAAACACATTCAACGCGGCAGGGCTGCATGCAAACACAGTTATGTATAGAGACAAGAATGGAAAGCTGTTTCATGGTGTCTCGCAGTATGACGGAGCACTCGAACAATACCGTCTTGAACAAGGAAATACCGGACGAATAAAGGCATTTTTTATCGAATACGATGTGCTAACATATCTTCAGAAAAATCTGCCTCCGATACCCTTTATTGGTCAGATTCCACAAGCAGCTGGTATGCCGATTAAGCTTATTGGCGCTATGAATTCAACAATGAAGTCTCGTGAGCAAGCGATCCTGACCGGGATGCAGAACTTCCCTAAACCCGAAGCCGGAATTCGAATGATCGCGTGGATGATTCGTTATAATTCTTGGCTGTCGGATTTCGTGGCAACCAATGTGGGATTCTTTTCACGAGCCATGGAGCTACACAGAATGCGGTCTGTTCTTTACGGATTGCTGGTGGAGCGAGATTTTATCGGAGGGGTATATAAGACACGAAAATGGGATATTTTTGGTTACAGTTCTTCGGAAGACTAACTGGGATTCTTAATCTACTCTTGCTTACGGATCTAGAAACCACCCTCTGATTTTGGGAGCATTTCTCATGCAATTCAAGGTATCTGCTAATCCCGCTGATCTGCGAAGATCGACCCGTCTCTTCTCGCCCCTCTTCGCAATCCTCGCCGCAATCGTCTTCCCGCTGGCCTCTTCCGCCCGCCAGGACGCCCCCAAATCCCCTCTCTCCTCCGCCCCCCCCACTCTCCTCGCCCGTCTCCAATGGCGGCCCTCCGAATACTTCCCCTCCCCTTCCTCCCGCAACGCGGCGATTGCCATTCAAAAGCCGTCACAGGACGCTTTGCGTGAGCTGCACAAGCAGGGGCTTGACGTTCGCGTCGCTGGCAAGCATGGTGTGACGCTGCTGTTCTGGGCGTATCTGCAGGGCAATTTTGATGCGTTTTCCCAACTTCTGGAATGGGGGGCGGATCCCAATAGTCTGCTGTCGCTCCCTGAACCGCTGTCCCTCTCAGAAGACGCCACCCCGATTTTTCCCGGTGACAGTGTGGCGTTGGTCATCGCTGCCAATCCTCGGCCCGGCAAATGGCTGGAACGCATCGTGCAAGCGGGCGGGGATGTCAAATTCGTCAGCCCCAAACTTCACGAAACCCTGTTCAGCACCATCTGCAGCCAGAAAAGCACCATCGGTCCCGACCGATTTGCCCTTGAACGTCTGCTGCTGGAAAAAGGCGCCGACATCAATCACCGCAATCGCGACGGCCGCACTCCTGCGATGATTTCCTTTGCCGCCTTCGACTGGCCGCGAGTCATCTTTCTGCTGGAACAGGGCGCTTCGCCGGCGTGCTATGACAATCGCAACTGGCAGCTTGTTCACCACGTGGCCTTCCACAAACTTATGGCGACGGAAGCCCGTGGTGATGCTGGCGAACCACCGGCAGAAATTGCCGAAACTGCGGCCGAAGACCACTACAAACGCATCGTTGAACTGCTGACAGAAAAGGGCTACCCCCTGGATGCCGCCATTCAGGATCTGAAGCGGCGACACGAAACCGTCGACGGCATGCCCTACATGACGTGGCGGAAAATGCAGCGGCAGGATACGGATCAATGCACAGCACCGCCGGCCGCAAAGATGCCGTGCCCCGGAATCGCTGAAATCCGATCTGTTCCCACTCGACCGCAGCAGACTGTTCACACGCACTCCCACACCCCGCCCCCGGCACCGTCACGCCCCGGCGGGCCCAGCAACCGTCCACCGCGTCCACTCAGGGGATCGATTTCCATGCCTGTTCCGCTCCTGCGTTCCTTCCCCTGTGTCCTTCAGCAACCGCTGCTGTGGCTGGTGCTTTCTGCGTTTCTCCTGCCGCTGCAGGTCAGCCCGTTACTGGCCGACGAAGCCACCGCTGCGGTCGGTGCATCGCGGGCTGGCAGTCCGGGACGGTCTTTTCTGGACCGGCTGCAGTGGCGGGCGTCTGCGTATTTTTCTACTTCCCGTTCGCAGCAGGCGGCCAGATTGATCCACGCGGGTGATCTGGCCGGGCTGCAGGAATGTCATGCTGCGGGGCTGGACGTGAACGTGACGGGCGAATCCGGTGTGAGTCTGCTGCTGTGGGCCTTTCTGGCCGAACATCGCGATATCTACCGGCAACTGCTCAAATGGGGCGCAGACCCCGACACTCCACTCCCGCTCAAACAACCGCTCGACGTCATCCCCGGTGTCGATCCTCTCAGCTCCGGTGCCACGGTGACGTTTCTGTCCGCCGTGGTTCCGGGCCGGAGCGACTGGTTTGTGGACACTGTGCTGTCCGGCGGTGATCCCAACGTCACCGGCCCGCCGTTGTCCGACAGTGCGTTCAGCGTGGTCTTTCGCCGGCCCGGCATCGCCGGACCGAACCGCTTCCGCCTCCTGGAAGTGCTGGTTTCTCACGGAGCGAACATCAATTATCGCAATCCTCATGGTGATTCTGCGCTGACCAACGCGTATGCGGCCGGCGAATGGGATCTGGCGGTGCGTCTGATTGAACTGGGAGCCCGCGTGGATTGTTACGATCTGCAGGATCGCCAGTTCTGTCACCGTGTGGCTCTGACCGAACAGCTGCGTCGGCGGAATATCGGTGAGGATCCGGTGAAGCAACAGGAGTGGCTGGAATCGCCGCTCCGCAGGGACTTTGAACGCCTGACTGAACTGCTGGCAGCGCGCGGGTTTCCGCTGGACCAGGCGATTGCGGATGTGCAGCGTGCGAATGAATCCGTTGACGGTATGCCTTACATGACGTGGCGGCGGATGCAGCGGAAGGACAGGGAGGCGTGTACGGAGCGGCCGGCTGTGCCACAGGAGCGCTGACGCCATGTCTGTCCTCACCGATGTGCTGATTCTGCTGACCCTGCTGTTCCTCTGGTGCTGGGACTATCCGCTGGATCATCCGCCGCGACGGCTGATTCACGGGTTGTCCTTCCCGTTTCTGTACCTTGGACTCTGGCACAGCTGGGCCATGTTCGCTCCCCAGCCGATCCACGTGAATCGTCGGCTGAGGGCTGTGATTCGCTGGGATGACGGCACGTTTGATCTCTGGACCCCGCTCGGTCCACGTCGGTCCGCGCTGTTCAACCTGCTCTACGCCCGCAGTTTCAAGTATGAATGTTCGCTGCTGTCCACAGCCGGCCGCGTTCCCCTGCAGTCGCTTGCGGAATTCCTTGTCCGCCAGGCGGCGGACGATGCTGCCGGGAGGCGAGTGGTGCGGATTGAACTGCTGCGGGAATCCTGCCGCGTGCTTCCGCCCGCGGCTGCCGAAATCTACGGCCCGCCACAGCTCACGCCGCTGCTGGCTCTGGATGTCGCCAGCGGCGCGTGGTCTGTGCCGGCATGATCTGACAGTGCACCTGCGTCTTCTCTTTCCACGAGTTCTCAGCGGAATTGAACCATGCTGACACTCCAGCAGCTGACGGATGCATGGAATGCTGTGTTTCACAGCCCGATCTCCACGGCACCGCTGGTGCTCTTCCGCCTGCTCATCGGTCTGCTGCTGCTGGTGAACGCGTGGCTGCTGGTTCCGCTGATTGACGATTACTTTGCTGCTGACGGTGTCTGGCCGACGCGGACATGGAAAGCGCAGCTGAACGGTCGCCGTTTTTCGCTGCTGCACTGGCTGCCGGATTCCACATGGTCATTCCGGCTGGTGCTGCTGATCCATCTGCTGGCCTGTCTGCTGCTGCTGGTTGGCTGGCATTTTCGTCCGGCGTGCATTGTGGTGTTTCTGACGCTGGTGTCGCTGCAGCATCGCAATTCGATGATTCTTTCCAGCGGCGATTCGCTCCTGCGGATTCTTTTGTTTCTGTGTTGTTTCAGCGGTGCGGGGAGCGGTTTGTCGGTTGATGACTGGCTTGCCGGCCGGCCATTCATGGAATTTGGCGTTACGGACGCCTGGCCGCTTCGGCTGATGCAGCTGCAGATCAGCATTGTGTATCTGCGGACGGTGTTCTGGAAGCTCCGCGGCAGCCTCTGGCGGAACGGCACAGCCGCGTGGTACCCGCTCTGGGTCGACGCCTACGTGCGTTTCCGTCCCCCGCGTCAGCTGCTGCATCCGCTCCTGCTGCGGCTGGCCACCTGGGGCACGCTTGCTGAAGAAACCGCCCTCGGCTGCGGACTCTGGATTGAAGAACTGAGGTTTCCCCTGCTGATCACCGGAGTTGTGCTGCACCTGATCTTCGACCTGATCCTCAATCTGCAGCTGTTCAGCTGGATTATGATTATCAGCCTGCTGCTGTTTCTGTCGCCCGATGAAGCAACGCTGGCCCTGCAGGCTGTTTTCGGGCCGTGAATGCAGACAGCGGGAGGGGTGTGGGGGCGTGGGGGGCAGCGGCGATGTGAAGCGGTTGAAAACGGCCTTACTGGCTGCTGGAATTTTTTTTCGGCCGCGATCTGGTGCTCGGTCATTTCAAAAAACAGGGGTGTGCCTTAATGCTGCAGAGCATTCATTTCTGTATCGGTTTCTATGGCGAGTACGCCTTCGATCGTCTTCAGATCTGACCGGAGCTCCTGGGAGATGCAGCCTGTGATGATTCCGCTGCCGGGAAGGACGTTCTCGATCTGCATTCCCGCTGCAGCAAGAGCGTGAGCCACATGCTGAATTCGCGTAAGATGCTGATCGTCGATTGTGACGATCAGTTTCTGATTCCGTGTCTGCATCCCAGGGCTCCTGTGAAATTCCGCTCTGAGCTGTTGTTTTGAATGACATGTGTATAAGCAGCGCGCCCCTCCTGACACATGGAGTGTCCGGAGAGGCAGCGAAGTGTGTGACGACGTTGTGTTTGAGTTGACTTACACAGGAGCCTGCACCAATCCAGCCCCGACGTCACGACTGTCGATCAGCAATCGCTGAGCCCTGGAAGTGACGAGCTGCCAAAGTTGAGCACCGCTTGCCCGGAACGCCTCAGCATACAGCGCTGCGATCCCGGCAACATGGGGAGTTGCCATACTGGTACCGTTCAGAACTGCGTATCGTGTGGACATCGGGAAGGAAGAATACACATTTGAACCGGGAGCAGCAATGTCAACGTTGCCTCCCTGCACAGAGCCTGACCGGCAGGAGAAGGGCGAGAGCTGCAATTGATTGTTCAGGGAGCCTGCAGCGAGGACAAACGGACTGTTTGCAGGCTGACCGACAAGGCCGGGTGGATTGGGCACAGTCTGGCGATGATTCCCCGCCGCCGCGACAATCAGACTGCCACGGGCCAGAGCCCGCTGAGCGGCGGTTGTGTACGCCGTTGACGGTGTTGTAAACAGGTTTCCGAGCGACATTGAGATCACGTGACAGCCATTTTCGACGGCCCATTCCATCCCTGCCAGAATACCGGACGTCATCCCGCCTCGGCCTGCATTGGGCAGCACTTTGCCTGCATAGATGAGCGAATCTGAGGCGACGCCGTAGCGCCTTCCGTTCAGATCCTTTCCGCCGCAGGCCGTGCCCACGCAATGAGTTCCGTGACCGTTGCCATCCTGGGCTGTTTCGTTGGCAACAAATGAGCGGGAGACGATCGATCTGCCACGGAAGTCCGGATGTAACAGGTCGAAGCCGGTATCCAGTACCGCAATCCTGATACCACGACCTGTCCATCGCGAATTCATCACTCTGGTTGCCTTCAGCCCCCAGGTGCTCGCCGCATCATCAGCAAAGGAAGCCGCAGCATTTTCACTGCCCTCAGATGCGTCGCCCGAAAGTCGGCCAACGAGGTCCGACACACCATCCCGATAGCCCCGCAGATAGTCCGCCTGCGGGCCTTGACATCCCAGAGCATAGAACATTCGTTCCGGTTCAATATCGAGAATCGACGATTCCTCACCAGGCAGGCTTGAGGCACTCTGAAACGACTCTTCATCCAGCGACACCACAGCCACGCCCATATTCGGGAACACCGCGCCGCCGGCGGTATCAGCCTGCGCCACATCAATGGCCGAATCCTGAAAGTCGGCAGCACTCGGCAGCTTGCCGATGCCCGCACTCCTGCGCAGTGCCGCAAGCCCCTCCGACACACGATCCACAGCAAATGTGATGACATAGCGACCAGTGCATTCTGTCGCCATCTCGTTCCCCATCGGACACTGATAACTTGCTCGCTCACTCATGTTTATTATCCCCGAAAATATAACCTTCAGACCAACGAACACTTCATGAGTGCTCTTAACCTCAATACTGGTCAAATCAATGGGCATCGGCCGAACAAACTGTGCAGAGTCCTCCGAATCTGGAAAAAAAGGTAACCGTTCACAGCAGCAAGACGGCCGACGGGAAAAAAACACAGGGTGCGAGGTGCTATGCGTCGGGAGGGGGGGCGTGGGCGCGACGAGGCTGCGACTCAGGTGGGAGGAAGGACGACAGGCTTGTCCGTTCGGTCGTCGTGTCGGCGATTCGGCAGATCGCTGGAGGAGACCTCACACCACAGCCGACCGCGGCGCGCGAAGGTACCGCCGGGCGCGCTGGCAGTGTCCGCGGTTTGCCATTCGGCCGTCTGTCGCCCTGACTCAGGGGCTGCGCGTTCAGCTGCACACTGGCGACCGTCAGCCCGGACGACTGCAGCCACCTGATCCGCTCACGCCACACCTGCTCCAACCTGACCATCAGACACACACCATGGGGAATCGGGAAACCGGAAGACACCGGCCTCAAGACTACGGGCCCTGGCAGGAATGGATTCGTCGGACGCTTACGCTCGCCTGACCGCGATTGAAGCTCCGGGCGACCCCTGCCAGTTGGACTCGCCG
>CAZLOQ010000018.1:0-56993 GCA_964561125.1 uncultured Chitinophaga sp.
CTTCCTCAGAGCCGTCGACAGCTGCTGGCCGCCACGGCCGCGTTTTTTCCTTCTGCCCCTGCCGCAGCCACTCTCCGGCAGCTCGCAGCGGTCAGTGCTGCAGACGGGGTTGCTCCAGCCCGCACCGCTGCAAAAGCTCGCTCCGTGATCCTCATCTTTAACTGCGGCGCCCCCAGTCATATTGATCTCTGGGATCCCAAGCCCGAAGCCCCGTCTGAGATCCGTGGTCCATTCCAGCCGATTCAGACCAGTGTCCCCGGCATCGAAGTCTCTGAACTGCTCCCGGGACTCGCCCGCCACATGCATCGTCTGTCGATCATCCGCACGGTGCACCACAGCCATGGCGGACACAACTCCGGTATGCACTGGTCGACCGTGGGGCGCCCGTACCGGATTGACAGCACTCTGATCAACCCCGGCCCGGCTGATAACCCCTCCTTCGGGACGCTTGTCGGCTGGCTGGCACAGCAGGACGGCTACTCCGCCGGTGTCCCGCCCTACGTCATCACTCCATTCCCTCACTGCGACAGCACAAAATACCTCACGCCCGGCCAATTCGGTGGTTGTCTGGGGAGTCGGTTTGATCCGTTTGTACTCAATGCCGACCCGAATGCCCGGAATTTCCAGGTCCCCGGACTGCGGCTTGATGAGTCCATGGATTCGACCCGGCTCACCAGCCGACTCGATCTGCTGAAGCACATGGATCGCCGGGGAAACGCGGTGACTGCCACGACCCCGACTGCCGTCGACATCGAAAACTTCCGTGCGAAAGCGCTCGGCATGATCTCCGCCGGCACAGCCAGCGAAGTCTTTGATCTTTCGCGGGAGCCTGAAAGTGTCCGTGATCGTTATGGCCGCCACAGCTGGGGTCAGTCGCATCTGCTTGCCCGCCGTCTGATTGAAGCCGGTACACGTTTCGTGACCACGGTCAACGGCCCATCGATCACGTGGGATACTCATAAAGACAATTTCAATCAGTTGAAAAACAGGCTGGTTCCCCCGATGGAACAGGCCTTCACGGCGCTTCTGGATGACCTCAGTGATCGTGGACTGCTGGATCAGACCCTCGTGATCTGGATGGGCGACTTTGGCCGCACTCCCAAAATCAACGCTGAAGCCGGCCGGGATCACTGGCCGCAGTGTGCTTCCGCTGTCCTCGCCGGCGGCGGACTCCGTTCCGGTCAGGTGATCGGCGAAAGCGATCGCACGGGTGCCGCACCCAGGCTTCGGCCCATCCGTCCTGCCGACATTCATGCCACTGTGTTTCATGCACTTGGCTATAACGCCAGTCAGCTCACCTATCACCAGGTCGACGGCCGCCCGATGCCCGTCAGCGATGGAAACGTCATTCAGGAACTGGTTTAGTGGCACGACCGACAAGGACTTCAGCCGAGTTTGGATTGCAGGTCCCGGGGAGCACTGACTGGCAGATCTGCTGCAGGGCCGGCAGTGCGGCTAAGCAATTTCGCCCAGCAGATCTGCAGCTGACTGGAGTTCGTTGCGGATGCGTGCGGCGAGCGGATCTGTATTGTCGGCTGCTGCGGTGGTTGCTGTGGCCACGTCAGTTTCTCCGGGCATCACCGGCCATGTGTAGGTTTCGACTTCCAGGTGCGGGGGGTAGCTGAGCAGTGCGATCTGGCGGAGAGCGGCTTCCAGATCGCGGCGGGTGGTGTTGAGTGGTCCGAGCGATTCCGCGTAGATGGGCACGTGGAAATGCACTCGCCACGCTTCTGCGCTGAGAAATTCATCCGGCGGCTGGCATTCGAGGTCTTCCGGCTGCAGGTCCAGTCGGGACTGGATACTGCCGTTGGCAAAACGTGCGAAGGTCTGGTGGAGGTAGCGGGGTTCGGCGAAGCGACTGAGTGCTTCGCGGCCGGCGACGTTTTCGGACGGGTTGAGCAGTTCAAGGGCATTGGTGATGTGCACCTTGCAGATCCGGATGCCCTCGCTGTCGAAGGACCTGATCGACCTGGCGACGTCTTCAAATTCCACCGCCTGATGGCACACATCGAAACACAACCCGATGTATTGCCGCACAAGATCTTCGCAGCCCAGCGCATCGGCGTGAGCGAAGAGTCCGCGAAACACTGGCAGGCTCCACTGCTCTGTTCCCGACAGTTCGCAAAGAGGTTCCGGTTCAATGGCGAGGCGGATGAGGCGGCCGGTGGTTTCATGGATTGATCGGAGTGTTCGTGCCATGCGAATGAGATTTGAATAGCAGACCGACCGGAAGTTGGCTGACTGAGGATTCATGCGGCCGCCCAGAGGCACAGTGGAAAGACTCCCTTCAGCACCTGGCGGGAGCAGTTGAGCCAGAATTGCGGCACACTGTTCCGTGTAGGTCACCCGCGACTGGCTCGCCCAGTCCGGCAGATACACTCGCTCCTTGACGCGTTCACTGTGAAAATCGCCGTAGGGAAATGTGTTGAGCGTGTAGCAGCAGAGATCGTGCTGCCAGAGTGTCTGAGCGAGTGATTCAAGGGCGGGGGGATTATCGGTCAGTTCCTGAGCAACACTCGCTGCCAGCCAGAGCCCGGCAGCAACAGGGAATGCAAGTCCCTCGCTGGCCACGGCTGTATAGCGGGAAAGGCCGGCGCTGATTTCGGATACGGTCCGGCCGGGATGTACGTTGGTGCAGTAGCTGAGAGGGAGTGTTGAAAGCGTCATGGTTTGGGGGGGAGGATGAAGGATGAAGGATGAAGGATGAAGGATGAAGGATGAAGGATGAAGGAGGTGAGAAGTGGGAAGTGAGAAGTGGGAAGTGAGGCTCATTTTATGTTGACAGGGTTGCCGTGCTGTTGGGCGCTGATTTCGGCGGCCTGCATGAAGGCGAAGATTTCGAGTGATTCGGAGTTTGGCACGGGGGGGTGATGGTTGCGGAAAAACTGCAGGATGGCACTGAGCAGTTCGTGGTAGGTTGCGGGGAAATGCAGCGATTTGATGTTCTGGCTGCCGAAGATGGTCATACCGAAACCTGGCGGCTGCCGGTTTTCGTGCAGTGCGCGGAAGGAGCCGATGCGTCCATTCGGCCAGATGCCTGTGGTGAGATCGCCGGATTGGGTGCGGCAGCGGGAAACAGACTGGCAGCCTGGTCCCATGACGGCGTAGAGTGCTTCGATGCCGTGGATGCCGTACCAGGCGAGTTCGATGTGTCCCTGTCCGGTTCGCAGGGTGCCCCAGGAGTCGCAGCCGGTGATGTGTTCGTGGTTGTTTTTGAGATCTGCGAGTGTGTTTGTGAGGGAGTGCTGGAAGCGGAGTGCGGACGCTGTGAACCAGGGTGTGCGGCTGTGATCAGCGATATCGGCCACGCGACGGGCTGCGGGGTAATCGTGAGCGAGTGGTTTGTCGATGAACACGGGGAGTCCGGCTGGGAGGATACGGGCGGCGAGTTCTTCGTGCTGTCTGCCGTCGACCGCACCGAGGATCACTGCATCGACCTGTTCCAGGAGTTCTTCCGGAGACGAGACGATGCGGACTCCGAGGCTTTGCATTTCCGCGGTGAAGCTGTCAACGCGGTCGCGGCTGAGCGGAAAGTCAGGACTGCCGCCGGGCCAGCCGACCGTGATTGCGGCGTCTGCAAGACCCCAGGGGTCAGCAGGATCCGTAGAGGCTTCCTGCAGGAGTCTGGTGAAGGCCGTGCAGTGTGACGAATCGAGGCTGACGAAGCCGATGCGGAGCAGGGAGTGTGTCATGGGGCGCTGTCCGCAGGTGCAAATTTCAGGCGAGGACTTCGTCGATGCGTTTGCCGCCGTTGACGATGGGGACAGGTCGGCCGACGGGAGTGTTGTAGACTTTATCGGAATCCACGCCGAGTTGTCCGAAGATGGTGCGGAGCAGATCCTGGATGCCATAGGGCTGGGTGACAGGGTAGCTGGCGGTTTCGTCGCTGGCCCCCACGACAGCGCCGCGGCGAATTCCGCCGCCGGCGAGAATGACGGTCTGGCACTGGGACCAGTGATCGCGGCCGGCATCTTTGTTGACGCGGGGCGTGCGGCCCATTTCGCCCATCATCACAACGAGTGTTTCGTCGAGCAGACCGCGTTCGTCGAGGTCGCTGAGAAGTGCGAAGAGCGCGCGGTCGGTGGGAGGTACGAGCGTCTTTTCGTGGCTGGTGAAGTTGTCAAAGTGCGTATCCCAGCTGCCGTGCTCGATGCCGATAAAGCGACAGCCGGCTTCGACAAGTCGGCGAGCCATGAGGGCACACTGACCGATGGAGGACATGCCGTAGCGATCACGGACGGCACGGTCTTCGGACTGCAGATCAAACGCTCGGCGGGCTTCGGGAGAGGTGACAAGATCGACTGCTTTTTCGTAGTAGGACTGGAGCGTCTGCACGCGACCGACAGCAGCCGCGGCAGCTCCCAGCTGTTCCGACTGGTTCAGCAGTTGCTGACGACGGCTGAAACGGTCTTCACTGATGCCTTTGGGCAGGTCCAGATCACGGACGCGGAAGTCCGCCTGAACAGGATCGTTGTCGATGGTGAACGGGGCATATTTGGCGCCATAGAAGCCGGGACCTCCCGGGCCGAGTGCATTGGGAATTTCGACGTAGGGTGGTACGGCGCCTCGAGGACCGAGTTCCCGGGAAATGATCGAGCCGATGGACGGGTAAAGCTCGTTGAAAGGAATGCCTTTGGCCTGACCATCGGCAAAGGCGGGAGGATAGCCGGTGAGCAGCCAGTGGCGCCCCGTCTGATGGGCATTGTCCGCGTGACTGTGGGAACGCAGGATTGTGTATTTGTCAGCAATGGTTGCCGAGAGTGGCAGCAGATTGCTGATTTGGGTGCCGGGCACTGCGGTGGATATCGGATTGAACGGGCCACGGATTTCGACGGGAGCTTCTGGTTTGAGGTCCCACATATCGATGTGGCTGGGCCCGCCCTCCAGCATGAAAAAGATGCAGGCTTTGGCCTTTGCCGGTCGCAGGGTGGCGGCTTCTGTCTGCAGCTGCAGGAGGGCAGGGAGCGACAAACCGCTGAGCCAGCCGGTTCCGCCAATGTGAAGCATCCGCCGACGATTGAGGTGGGTGGTATTCATGGGAGTGTGGCCATGAGGAAGTGGGGAGTGTGTGCGGGAAGTTTGAGATTCGGGCCTTTTGCGGCACAGAGTTCCGGAAGCCGGTATTACGGGCTTCAGGCGGAGACGAATTCACCTGCAGAAGACAAATTCGCGGGAGTTGAGGAGGACCCAGATGATGTCTTCGATTGCGGCGCGGCGGTCGGGGGACTGGAGGAGTGCATTGAGCATCAGGGAGCGTTCTTCGGGGGAGGGGAAGCGACTGAGTGCTGTGAGGTAGAGTTCGTCGAGGATTTCGTCGGGGGGAAGGGCGGAGTTGGCGAGGCGAGTTGCGCGTCCGTGGGTGTGTTGAATTTTCTGCATGGTCTCAGGTGAATTCATGAGGTGCAGTGCCTGAGCGATACTGGGTTCGGATCCGCGTTCGCAGGCACAGACTGTTTGCCGTTGCGGGCGTCCGAAGACTTCCATGAAGGGCGAGGGCAGCTTGTTATCCCAGATCTGAATGGCGCGATAGCCGACGGGCCAGCCATTGAAGACTTCAGGAATTTCGGTGACGTCGGAAACGGCATCGAGAAGGACTTCGGCGGGGAGCGGTTTCCAGAGTGCGTGGGAGGCGTTCTGGTCATCGAGCTGGTTGGAGTCGTTGAGTGTGGAGCTGAGTTGCCAGGCGTGGGAGTCGAGGAGAGTGCGGGTGAAAGCGTGAAGGTCGTATTTGACATCGATGAGGTGTTGTGCGAGGGCCTGGAGGAGTGGTTCGTTGGAGGCGGGGTTGGTGGCACGGAGGTCATCAATGGGCTCTACGAGTCCTTTGCCGAAATAGTGCGCCCAGAGACGATTGGCGAGAGTGCGGGCAAACCAGGGGTTTTGTGGAGCGGTTGCCCAGTCGGCCAGTTGTTTGCGGATGTCTGAGCCGGGCTGGAGCGCGAAGGCTGGTCCGCCGAGCGGGGCAGGGGGGACATCGAGTTGGGTGCGAGGATGTTTGAGCGGTGTCGGGGTGCGGGCGACGATGCGAGTACCGCCGCGCGGGTCAGGTTTGCGTTCGATTCCTGTGAAGGCACCGGCAAACGCAAAGTAGTCCTGCTGGTCCCAGCGTTCGAACGGGTGATGGTGGCACTGGGCGCATTCGATCCGGACACCGAGGAACAGCTGGCTGACGCTGCGGGCGAGTTTTTCGGGGGTGTCCTGAACGAGGTGAAAGGCTGCGGGAGATTCGCTGTAGGTTGAGCCCTGTGCCGTGAGCACACTGCGTGCAAACTGATCGAAGGGCACATTTTTGCGGAACTGAGAGTGGATCCAGCGAGTCATCGCCACTGTGCCTTCAGGCGAGACGGTGTCCTTGTCGACCTGCAGGAGATCGGCCCAGCGTTGAGCCCAGAAATCGGCGTAGGCGGGGCTTTGCAGGAGTCGATCGACGAGTTGGCGACGTTTGTCGGGGGCGGGGTCAGCGAGGAAGCTGCGGGCGGCGCTGGCGGTGGGGAGTGTGCCGGTGATATCGAGGCTGGCGCGGCGGAGAAAGGCTGCGTCGTCGGCTGGTGCCGACGGCGTGATCCGGAGTTGCCGGAGTTTGTCCCAGACGAGTTTGTCGATGAAGTTGCGTTCGGGCGGGCGTGTGAACGTTCCGGATTCCCGGGGGCGGGTGATGCGGGAGACTGCGACATGGCCGGCGTAGCGGACGAGGATGGCAGCTTCGCCGGGGACATCGGCGGTGGTGATGAGTCCTTCGCGGTCGACGGTGGCGATGACATCCTGATTGGACTGATATTCCGCTTCGGCGGTGACGGGACGCAGGGTGCCATCGGTGAGCCGGGCGACAACGCGGATCTGGCGGGAATCGCGGGCGGTCATGGAAACGGCAGCGGGTTCGACGATGAGTTCGGCGACGGGGTCGGCAGTTTCGGGATCGAGCTGCATGCCTTCGTGCATCCAGCGGAGGAGCAGTCGGTGCCAGCGTCCGTCGACAGGCACTTTCAGACCACCGCCGTGCGGCATGGCAGCTGTGGCTTTGCGGAGGAACAGGCTGTGTTGAGGAGCTGCGGGGAAAATGCGGCGGCCACGGCCTTCGGAGACGATCGCGGCATGATCGGCAGCAGCATCATAGCCGAAAACGCTGAGTTTAAAGCCGTTTTGACCGGCCGCCTTGCCATGGCAGCCGCCGGAATTACAGCCGGCGCGGGTGAGCAGCGGGAGGATGTCGTGGCGGAAGGATACGGGTTTGGGAACGCTGTGTCCGGAGACCACCACAGCAGCCTGAGTGGTGAGTCCGCCGGCTTCGGCGGTGAGTTGCAGACGACCATCGTGGAGCGGTTCAATTCGGCCGGTGTCGGAAATGGCGGCGACGGCGGGGTCGGACAGAGTGAAGCGGGCAGAACGGGTGACATCGCGAATACTGCCGTCGGGGGACTGCAGCAGGACGACCACCTGGTCACTGGCTTCCGGGCTGTTGAGTGAGATTTCGGGGGGCAGGATCTGCAGGGACTGTGCGAGTGCGGTTGCAGGAGTGGCAGTGACCACAAAGAACAGGGCCAGCGGGGCGATGGCGAGCATCAGCGGGGAGGGTTGATTCCACTGCATGGGGCCGGTTCCTGGGGCACAGCGAGATCCGAAAAAGGCTGCCGAAGCGGGGCGGTGAGTTTCTGATGATATCGACAGCCGGGGCAGGATGCGACAGAGAAAGTGTGGCCGGGAGGAATTCGAGGGGAGGAATCGGGGGGCAGGCCTGGGTTTACTGAGCTCCGGGGGCTGTGGTCTGTCTGGCGGCGATGGTGAGTGGTCGGCGGAAGATCTGACCACCCTGAGCGACGAACAGGGTCTGGAAGTCGCTGCCGGCGAGGATGCAGGTGGTGGTGGGTTTGAAAGGATCGGGCGCATGAAGAACTCCGCAGGGTCTGCCGGTGGGGTCGAAGACCTGCACTCCTGCGGCGCTGGTGACGTACCAGCGTCCGTCGGCATCCACGGCCATACCGTCACCGCGGGCGGCGGGGATTCGGGGCGGGCCTTCGTTGAGGCGGAATTCGCCGTTGGGATCGATGAGCTGTCTCAGGGTCATGACGGGCATACCGGCATCAAGACTGCCGTCAGCGTTCACACGGAACATCCAGGTCACGTTCCCGCCGTATTCAGAGACTCCCAGTGTTCCGCCGTCGCCGGACAGGGCGATTCCGTTGGGCTTTGCGAGCCCTTCGGCAGCGATGCTGCGTTCGCGAGTGTTGATGTTGATTCGCACCACGTGACCTGCGGCTGTGTCGGTGTAGTAGAGCTGACCGTCAGAGGATACGGCGAGGTCATTGGGGGCTGCCTGATCGGCGATGACTTCGATTGTGCCGTCGGCCGGCTGGATGGCGATGATGCGTTTCTGTGAACCCTGGCACGCGTACAGTCGCCCATCCGGACCAAACTCAAGACCGCTCACAGATTCCTTCACAATCTCTTTTCGGGACCCGTCCTGTGCGTCGAGTCTGAAGATGCCCGGAGCTTTCATATCGCAGAAATACAGATTTCCCTGCTGATCGGCACAGAGGGCATCGGCAAAGCCCAGCTGATCGACGGCGAGTTCCCAGCCGGCGTTCGGGACGAGCAGTTTGAGCAGTGTGAGGTCTCCGCCGAGATCACCTCGGGTATCATAGACGGGCTGGTGCCTGTCTTTTCTCCAGAGCCAGCGCATGGCATCGGGAAAGCGGGCACCGCCGAAGTCTGCGTTGTGTGCATAACCTTCGGCCCAGTCGAGTCGCACATCGTAGCCCATGTATTTGAGTGCTGCGTGCATGAGCTGGTTGGCGAGCGGCCAGTGACCGAATCGGTTATCGAGGTCACCGCTGGTATCAGCCAGATAGATCCGAATGGGTTTGGGTTCTGTCTTGCGGATGAGTGACGGATATTCGTTGGCGCCACGGAGATTGGTGAAGCTTCCGACACTGGAGTAGACACGGCGAAACAGGTCGGGCCGTTCCCATGCAGCGGTCCATGCGCAGCTGGCGCCGGAGCTGGATCCGCCGATGGCATGCAGTTCGGGGTCATCGGAAAGTGTGCAGCGTTTGCGGACTTCGGGGAGGATTTCTTCGGTGAGGAAGCGGACGTAGCGATCGCCGAGGCTGTCGTATTCGAAGCCGCGGCTGGAGGGCCGGTTATCGGTCAGGGGTCGGGATTTGTCGTGTCCGGGATCAAGGAAGATGGCAATGGTGGGCGGCATTTCTCCGCTGGCGATGAGATTGTCAAAGACGACCGGGACTCTCCAGCGGCCTTTGGGATCGCGCATGCGTTCGCCGTCCTGGAAGATCATGAACGCTGCGGGTTGTTCGGGGCGATATTGAGCCGGGATGTAGAGGGACCATTTGCGAGTTGTTCCGGGGAAGATGGTTGATTCCCAGGGCGGCATTTCTTCAATCGTGCCATGCGGTATGTCGTCGCGGGGAACGGCATCGGGATGGGGAGTCCATTCGGGCTTGGTTTCTGTGCGTGTGATCTGAGTGGAAGGAGCGGTGTCGGACCAGAGCCATTCGAGTTCCTGGGGGAGCAGTTCGCCGCCCCAGCGACCGCTGTGACCGCCTTCTGTCATGTCGAGTCGATACGGGTAGCCGGCGAACTGGAGTGCGGCGGCGAGGTCCTGATTGCCGAGTGGCCAGTGGCCGTGGAGGTTGTTGACGTCGTCCCGTCCTTCCTGAAGGCAGACGCGGAGCGGTTTGGGGCTGCCCTGCGTTTTGCGAATCAGGCCGGGCAGAGCCCAGCCGCCGCGGATGTTGGTGTAACTGCCGATATGACTGAGGACTCGACCGAACTGATCCGGGCGTTCCCAGGCGGCCGTGAATGCGCAGATGGCACCGGAAGAAATTCCGCAGACGGCGCGTTGGCGGGGATCGGTGGAGACGTTGAGTCCGCTGAGGGCCACGGGGAGGAATTCGTCGAGGAGAAAGCTGACATAGCGATTTCCGAGGGAGTCGTATTCGAAGGACCGATTGCTGCGGGCGGCAGCTCCGGGGCGGGTTGGTGGTACTGAGCCTGGATTGACAAACACGGCAATGGTGACGGGCATGGCTTTGCGGTGAATGAGATTGTCGAAGACAACCGGCACACGAAATGCGCCGTCTTCTTTTGCGTAGCCGGCGCCATCCATGAAGACCATGAGTGCGGCTGGCTGATCCGGTTTGTACTGGGACGGGACGTAGACGCTGTAGCTGCGAGTTGTTCCGGGGAAGATGCGGCTGTCGTTGAATTCAGCGGAGGTGACTTTTCCCTGGGGCACACCGGGCTGTCGGGTGCGGTCGGGGTTTTCGTCAGCGAATGCGGGACTGGCGGCGAGTGTGACTGCGGAGAGTGTGACTGTGGAGAGTGTGACTGCGGCGAGCAGCAGGAGTCGGGTCATGTTGACGGGGCTTTCAGCGTTTGAGGTGTTTGGCGAAGTGGGCTTTGGTGAGTCGCCACATTTCCGGGCTGAGCACATGATCGGTGCGGGGTTCGATGAACCATGTGAAGTTCCGGGGGGCACCGGCGGTGGCCCAGGCCTGTTCGAGTTGCGGCATGGCTTCGCGGACTTCTTCGATGGGGCTGCCGGCGTCCAGTTCACCGAAGTTCAGGTGCAGTGGTCGGGGAGCGATGAGTTTGACAATGTCAGGGAGATCACCAAATTGTCGCCAGCCGGGTACATAGTTCGGGAAGCAGTGAATCAGGCTGGTGCGTTCCATGGCGGCGTAGGTGGGCATGCAGCAGTTGCCGACGAGTGCTTTGAGGCGGGGTTCCCAGGGCCCGACCTGCCAGGTATGTGTGGAGCCCATGGAGTGACCGTAGCAGCCGAGCAGTTCCGGGAGGACTTCAGGGCGGGTGCTGATGAAGTCTACTGCTCTGCGCATATCGCTGATATTTTTCCATGCGAGGCATTTTCCGGCGGCGACGTACATGCCGAAGAGATAGTGTTCCAGATCGCGGCCTCGGAGGTTACGGACGGTGGTGTTGAAGGAGTGGTTGCGTTCGCCGAACCCGGCGGCGTCGGGACAGAGCACGACATAGCCTTCGCGGACCAGAGCAACTCCAGTCTGATGCATTTCGCCAAAATTCGGAGCTCTGACGCCGGCGGGTTCATCCTTGCCCACGTCGTACTGCCCGGCGTGCTGATGCCAGACGCAGATGCCGGGAGCGGGGCTGGAGGCGGAGACGCCATCGGGAATGAGCAGCCATGCGGCGATGCGTTCGCCGGGTTCCACAAGATAGTTGATGCGTTCGCGCCGAAACCCCGGCAGCTGTTCGCTGGATTCCACATGGGCATCGAGCGGCCCGTGGTCGGGCCAGGGACCGCCGAGACAATTGAGCAGGTGGGTGCGAAGGTCGGCTGGTGAACGTGGAGGAGCCGGGGATGAGGAGGTGGTTTCGTCGGCTGCCATGGTGAGTGTTGCCGGACTGAGCGCGGCGGCGGCGAGGGCGGCGGCTGATGACAGCACGCCACGGCGACCGGCGGGCCGGGAACGGAGTCCGTCAGCGGGGAGATGCGGCAGTTGCATGGCGATGACACTCCGGGAAGAGAAAACAAACCGATCCCGGGAGCATATCACAAAGTCAGGCTGCCGGGCCAATGAGCGGGAGTTGCAATTTCGCCGTGGACACTGGAAACTTCGGGGGCGTGTCCGGCCGATTTCTTCCTCTATCACACAGCAGACAACTCAATGCCAGGCCAGGTACTCGACCGTGAAGAATACGTGGAGCAGGAGTATTTCTTCAGGGTTTATCGGGAGCGGTTGCAGGAGGGTGTGCCGTCGCAGGAGATTCTGCAGACGATTCATGAAGAGCTGCTGGCCACAACGCGGCTGCCGATGGCGATTGACTTTCTGCGGGCGGAGATTCTGCATAAGGGGCGGATCAGTGATGCGATGTCGCGTCTGGCGCATTATTTTGCTCCGTTTCAGGCCTTTGTGATGGACCGGGCTGAGGAGGAGGAGGCGCGGTTTGAGCAGCAGACGGCGCTGAGAATTCTGGAGCTGGAGTCGCGTTATCGGGCGGCATCACCGAGGATGGCGGGATTGTTTGTCTACCAGCTGGAATGCATCGCCAGAAATCGCCTTGGGTACGGGCGGGGGCTGGAAGCGATGTCGGCCGATCCTGTGTATTCGGCCGACTGGAGCCGGTGGATTCTAAGAATCCGCGGGGACCTGGGGACGCTGGAGCTGGCGGAACTGGTGTATCGCGTCTCTGAGCATTTCTACACGAGGCGGGCGGCCAGTCGCGGGGGCGGAAGCGTTGGAGATCCAGCCGAACGGGGACTGGTACTGTTTGGTGAGCAGGAAGGCAGGATCGCCAGAGCGAATCTTGGCCGCGACCCGTTATATCTGTTTGCAGCGCTGCAGCGGCACCTGGGTTATCCGGCTGTCCCGCGGACGACCAGCACGGAGGCGACGGAAAAGTTGCCGGGTTTTCTGGAAGCGCGGCTGCAGAAGATCGAGCAGCGGCTGAAGATTCTGGATATGGAGTCGAAGGGTGGCCTGGATCTGGCGCGGTTCTATCAGGCAGGGGATCAGCAGCCTTGAGGCGCAGCCTGAGCGAGGCAGGGAAACCGGGCTTGTGTGGAAGCTGAAGATCACGGTCCGGCTCAGCCGGCGAGGCGTCTGATTTCCTGTGCGATCACGGGGGTGAGGCCGGTGTGCAGGCGGATGGCGAGTACCTGTTCGGTACGGGTGACGGCGTCGGACAGATTCTGCAGCAGGCCGGGTGACACGTGCTGGTGCTGCTGCAGGCGTGAGATGGTTTCGGTGGTCAGAGCGAGGGCTTCCGTGGCGGGATGTGCGGGAGTGTTCTGTGGAGTGAGCGGGAGTAGCTGAGCGTGCAGTTGCCGGAGCAGTTGCGAGAGCTGGTTGTCGGATGTGGAAGGCGCGGCGCAGAGAGAGGCACCACGTTGGGCGAGGGCGCCGGGGACGGCTGCGAGTGACAGCAGGCTGGTGAGGAAAGAACGACGCTGCATGGGGTGGCTCCTGTCTGATAGTCACCGTCTTCGGGACAACGTTCTGTGGACCTGTTGAGAATTCTTTCAGGATGTGCCGGGAAAATCAACAGTTTTCCGGGCGGGAAGCCGGAGTACAGTAGCCTTCCAGTTCGCAATTGATGACGTCGATCATCTGTCGCAGTCTTCCGGTGGCTTTGCGATTGAAGATGAAACCGATGCGCGGGAGTTCCAGGAGGTGTTCGTCGTCGGCCTCCACTCGATGGGGGGGTACGGTTTCGATCCGTCCGCGGATGCAGACGTCTGCAAATTCGTCGTTGAGCCGTTCGAGGAGTTGAGGGGTGGGTGGCACATGCAGGCGCAGGACCAGTTGGTCGCGGATGAACCGCATGCTGTTGTAGACACTGTAGAACCCGATGACTTCCATGGCGGCGGTTTCGACGCTGTCAGTGACTTTGAACAGCGACATGTCTTCGGGAGAAATGAGTTCTCTGGAGAGGAGTTCGTCGCGAATGTAGCGGACGAACCCGGACCAGTAGGAGCTTCCGGGCTGATCGAGGAGTACGAGCGGCATCAGGTCGCGTTTGCCGGTCTGAACGAGTGTGAGTGTTTCGAAGACTTCGTCCAGTGTTCCGAAGCCACCGGCACAGGTGACGATGGCGTGGACTTCCTTGACGAACAGCAGTTTGCGGGTGAAGAAGTATTTCAGGCTGACCAGCTTGGGGTCACCGGCAATGACGGGATTCGCCTGCTGTTCGAAGGGCAGCAGGATATTGAGTCCCATGGCCATATCACGTCCGGAGCCATGATGGGCGGCTTCCATGATACCACCGCCGGCGCCGGTGACGACCATCCAGCCTTCCTGAGCCATG
Organism: uncultured Chitinophaga sp.; assembly: GCA_964561125.1. Classification (GTDB taxonomy): domain Bacteria; phylum Planctomycetota; class Planctomycetia; order Planctomycetales; family Planctomycetaceae; genus SXXK01. The sequence goes on from CAZLOQ010000018.1 coordinate 13,804, forward strand.
CGATGACCGAATTCCCGGGCTGTTTGCCAGGCGGGGTGGTCGGGCTGAGTGCGTGCGGAGCCGAAGACGGAGACTTTGCGATTGCGTCGATAGGGTTTGAAGACGCGAAAGGCGTAGCGGAGTTCGCGGAGAGCGCGGCTGAGGATTTTGAGGTCGCCGCGAGCGGCGCCGTCGGCGGCGAGTTTGTCGGCGGTGTCACGGATTTCCTGGATCAGCTGATCATGAGATCGCAGTTCGGAAACGTGCTCGATGACCTCGGTTTCCGATTCGTGCGGGTGCCTGAGCGGATGCCGGTCGGTCATGGTGTGTGTTCCTGAGCGGATCAGTTGAGCAGGGCGTCCATGGCTTCCTGGCGCGTGGCGTAGATGGCCCAGATGGTGTCCAGAGCAGTGATGCGGAGCAGTTCGCGGGCCGGGTCACTTGGTCCGCAGAGCACCAGTTCGCCGCCCTTGCGTTTGACGAACTTATGGCAGCGCAGGAGCAGTGCGAGAAAAATTGACCCGAAGTACCTCACATGGCTGAGGTCGACGATCACCATGGGTGCCGCCTGATCGTTGAGCGGTTCCATAATGACATCCGCAGCACGCTCAACCAGGTCCCAGTTGAGCGATTCGACGCCTGCAGAGGGAGTCACCACGACGGTGCTGCCGTGCCATTCAATTTTAAAGTAATCAGGAACTTCGCTCACGAACCGTCCCCTTGGGAATTTTCTGCGTGGCGCCGGTCGATCGGAAATTCACCGCCGGCTGCCCGGGAAGGTTATCGATTTTCGGGAGAATCGCAACAGTGTTGTTTTTCCGGCGGGGATCGGTGCGCGGGGCAGGGGTGGGGGGACTGTGTGTTTGAGCGTTTTCGGACGGTGCGCGAATTCCTGACGACGACTCGACACCCCGCATCGCCTGCGTCACACTGCGGCCCCACCTGTTCATTGGGTTGCTCAGGAAAGTCCAGGCTGGCCATTCAGGGAGTGCGGGGCGTGTGAATGTCCCGTTCACGGTGGAAAACATGCCGTTATGTGTCCTGGCCCTCATCAGCGGGGCAGTCAGTTTTCGCCGCCACATCAGCTCAGCCCCTCACCGGCTGCAACTGCGTCTGTTCCTGCTGTTCCTGCTGTCATCTTCTCTGACTGCGTGTGCTGCTGATGAGCCGGAGAAGCTGGCGCGGTGGACGGTGAACACGGAATCCGGCGTCGAGGAAGTGAGCGGTCGACGGACAGGGCTGGGACGTGATGGCACACTGCTTATTGAAGACCGTGCGGGGCGACTGCGGATGTTTCCGGCGAAGTCGATCCGGACGCATGTGATCTCTGATGAACCGTGGGTGCCCTGTACAGATGAAGAACTGGCAAGCGAACTGCTGGCCGGTCTGGGCGCGGAATTCTCAGTGACTCAGACCGAGCACTATTTAATCCTTGCCGGCAGCAGCGATGCTTATGCGGAGTTTTGCGGGAAGCTGCTGGAGAAAGTGGCTGTTGAGTTTCAGAAGTTCATGGCGGGGCTGGGTGTTGAGGTGCAGTTGCCGGAGCGACGTTTGCCGGTGCTGATATTTGCTGCTGGTGCTGAGTTTGAAGCCTATGCGGGGCGACTGCATCCGGAAATCTCATTTGCGGACACTCCAGGCTTCTACACGGTTCGTGACAATCTGGTGCTCCTGCAGGACCTGAGTCGGGACCGTGGCCTGCGAACGGCGGCGGCCATTCGCCGCAGTCTGGCAGATCAGCCTCTGCAGGTGGCAACCGTGATTCATGAAGCTGTGCATCAGCTGGCGTTCAACACGGGTGTACAGGTGCGAATGGCGGATAATCCGGTTTGGTTTTCTGAAGGGCTGGCGCTGTGTTTTGAGCAGCCGTCACTGCGGGCGCCTCTGCTCTGGACGCGACCGAATCTGGTGAATGCGCGGCACCACGTGGAGTTTTTACGGATCTCGGAGGACGCTGCCTTACCCATTCCACTGGCAGACCTGATTCGACGGGATTCGTTGTTTCAGCAGACTGATACGGCAGTGGCGGCGTATGCCGAGAGCTGGGCGCTGGTGACGTGGCTGGTGCGTGAGCAGCCTGAGGAGCTGGGGCGATGGATAGAAAGGCTTGGTCAGCAGCGACCGCTGGAACCGGTGACTGCTGACGAACGGACTGCGATGTTTGTGAGCGTTTTTGGCGGCCTGCCGTCAGAACTGGCAGCGCGCGTAACGAAGGACGTACGGCGACTGCGTGCGTCGCGTTAGGGGAGGACAGTGGCGGAGAACTGACCTGACAGCGAATGCTGCGGGGCAGTGGTGTCCGGGCAGTGGTGTCCGCGAGTTGCTTCAGAGCACTCCGCGAATCCGTTCCAGCGCTTCCTGGACGTTCTGCAGGCTGTTGAAGGCACTCAGTCGGAAATAGCCTTCACCGGCTGCCCCGAAACCGCTGCCGGGAGTACCCACGACGTGGGCTTTCTGCAGGAGCAGATCAAAAAAGTCCCAGCTGGAGAGGTTATCAGGAGTTTTCAGCCAGACGTACGGAGCATTCACGCCGCCGAAGACTCGCAGGCCCGCCCTGGTGAGTTCTTCGCGGAGCAGTCCGGCGTTGTTCATGTAGAAGTCGATCAGTCCTCGAGTCTCGCTGCGTCCCTGTTCGCTGTAGGCGGCTGCGGCGCCTTTTTGAACGACGTAGGATGCGCCGTTGAATTTGGTTGACTGACGACGATTCCACAAGGCATGAATCGATGTGCGGCTGCCGTCCGGGGCACTGCCCATCAGCTGTTTGGGGACTACTGTGAATGCGCAGCGAATTCCGGTGAAGCCGATGTTTTTGCTGAAACTGCGAAACTCGATCGCCACATCCTTCGCGCCTTCAATCTCGAAGATGCTGTGGGGGATGGCGGGGTCAGAGATGAAGGCTTCGTAGGCAGCATCAAAAAGAATGGTTGCCCCGTTGGCTTTGGCGTAATCAACCCAGCGTTTGAGCGTTTCGCGACTGGCTACTGTGCCAGTGGGGTTGTTGGGGTAGCACAGATAGATCAGGTCAACCGGTTCGGTGGGGAGTTCGGGGACAAATCCGTTGGCTTCGTTGCCTTCCAGATAGACGAGTCCTGTGAAGCGCCCCGACGCGTCTGCGGGACCGGTGTGACCGGCCATGACGTTGGTGTCAACGTAGACGGGGTAAACGGGGTCTGAAATGGCGATGCGGTTATTGTTGCCGAAGATATCGAGAATGTTGCCGGTGTCGCACTTTGAGCCGTCGGAGATGAAGATTTCGTCGGCAGAGATATCGATTCCCCGGGCGTGGAAGTCGTGTTCTGCCACGGCATCGCGCAGAAACCCGTAGCCCTGTTCCGGACCATACCCGCGAAAGCTTGACCGTTGGGACATTTCGTCGACGGCTTCGTGCATGGCCGCCACGATGGAGGGTGTGAGCGGTTCGGTGACGTCGCCGATTCCGAGGCGAATGATGCGGGCTGATGGATTGGCCTGAGCGAAGGCTGAGACGCGACGCCCGATTTCAGGGAACAGGTAGCCTGCACGGAGCTTCAGGTAGTGCTGATTGATGTGCACCATAGGTTTAACTGCCGGAAAAAATCGCAGGGAGATCGACCGGCCGGGTAGCCGGTGGGAAAGCAACGGGGGAGCGGAGCATATCGTTCCGGCGGGCCGAATCAACCCGTCTGCATACGCCGAACACCGCTTCGTGTGGCAATCCCGCGCCAGAAAAAGAGTGCTCGCAGGGCCATCTTCGGAAACAGGAGCCGCGACCAGATACCCCGCCAGCCACTGTGGTGCTCGTACTCGATCCGATCGTGCACCTCCGTCAGTGCATCACCCAGTCGCAGGAATGTATGGGTGTGCCGCCACGACTTCATCGGGCCGGCTGCCTGAACATCCACGAAGGATTCCGCCGAGACGCACTCGTGCCGAGCCGTCCAGCGCACAGGAATGGGCCCCATCCACATGGTGAAATCACCGATTGATCCCTCGCCCAGCGGATCGAAGCGGTGCACACGCATGATCATCAGCGGCGGTGTGAGTGCCTTCAGAATGCCTGTCTGGAAATGAAAGGCGGAAACCGCTTCGAGCGAGGCGGGAACACGAAACCGGGACTCAAAGATCTGCATCGCGGCTGTCCTTCACCAGGAAACATCCGCAGTGGCCACATCCGCAGTGGCCAGCGTGCTGACGATGTTTCTGTCCGGTTCTATAGACGCTGACGGGAATCTGTCCCGGGCAGGCGATGCGAAGCAGCCCCGTGAAGGTCTCAGAACGCTTCAACCAGCGGGGAATCACTGCCGGATGGCAGGCTCAATGTGCCCGCCTGGGCTCTGAGGGAAATTGTGGATATCGGAGCACCGGAAACGACGGGTCCGTGGGGAACAGGTGTCGTCCCTGAAGAGCTCCCCGTCGAAAATGCCGGATCCGGGACTGGTCCGCTGCCGACAGAGGGACCCATCACCGCCGCTGCTGAACTCCCGGGAATCTCAAACGGCTGCGGAGATGCGGAAATCGTCCAGCCACTTCCGGGACCAAAGTTCATGGCAGTACCGGGACCGTTCATTGCGGGACCGCCGACTGCAGAGCTGCTGAGGTAAGAGCCACCGGGCATTCCGTCCCCGGTCATACTTCCTGACTGCCAGGGGATTGCGGCCATCTGCGGGGAAGTGCTGAAGCCGGGAATCTGCGGATGTTGGACAAACTGATTCCGGAGCTGAGCCTGCATCTGCATCTGATTCTGCATCCGGGCCATTTGAGCTCCCTCGGAGGGGGGGCCGAAGGGTGAGGCCTGCCGCGGCAGATCCCACGGATGTACGCCGCGGGCCATCGCCGTGGCCACCATTGGATTGGCAGCACCGGCCGACTGACTCACACCAGCCAGTCTGGAATGCACATCGGGTTGATTCCAGTCGGCCTGCAGCGACTGCTGATACATGGCGGCTGCCTGATCGGGGCGTCCGGCACCTTCGTAATATTCGCCGAGGTGTGCCATGGCGACGGCGTGATTGGGATTGATCTGCAGTGCTTGCTGGAGCGACTGAGCTGCGCCGGCAGACTGACCGGTCTGTCGCTGCAGCCATGCCAGTTCGATGTGTGGTTCGGGGGAATACGGCTGTGCGCCGGCCCAGGTGGTGAGCATGGCCTGAGCTTCGTTGCTGCGTCCCTGCGTCAGCATGAGCTCGGAGAGTCCGTGATAGGAGGGCTGATGTGAGGGAGCTGCGGTGAGTGCCTGCCGATAGAGCTGTTCCGCACCGTGAGCATCTCCCTGTTTCATCTTCACCTTCGCCAGATTCGCCATGTAGTCCGGATTGCCCGGATCGCTCTGGAGTGCCAGCTGAAACTCCTGGGCGGCAGCGGAGTAGTTACCGCGCTCGTAAAAACCCATTCCTGAGGAATTTGCGACATTGCCGCCAAGTGATCCGCAGCCTGCCAGCAAACACGCTCCTGCGAGACCGAAAATTCCCTGAATCGCACGCTGACGCCGTGAACTGATCATGACTTGAAACCCTGAGGAATTAGGGGAGTGAGTCGTTCGAAAGGCCGCCGGAGTTTTTCCGGTGTTCACCTCAGACCGACGTTGCCGCTGCAGTTAAGCTTGAGGAGACTTCGGGAGATTAGTCGGATTTCAAAAAGTACAGCAATGCAGTTTCCGGGAAAACCGGCCCGGTCAGGGCAGCAGGTGACGTGAATCGGCAAAAACTGCCGGTGCCTTGTCCGGGGGCGCGCCGGACTTCAGCAGAAACTGCCGTGATCACACCCCGCTGAGTGGGGTGATGGTGGTCGGGAGTGGAATCTTCTGATTATGTCGCTTGCGCAGATAATCGCGGTCCTTCCGCGGCGGGCAGTCTGGCTGAATGCCCTTGACTGCAGTGCCGATACAACCGCCATGAAGACCAGCCCCGACCAATCAGTGAGTCTTGAGAGCCAGTGCCTGGTGGTACTTGGTTGCTACGCAGCGCTGGAGGTGGCGGTGAAGTCCGAGCAGGCTGATTTCAATGGCTGGGTGGATCGGATTTCCGAGGCACCGGGGATCGCGGCTGCACAGCTGCCGGGAATTCATGGTCAGTTGATTGCACAGGGGCTGCTGCGATTTGAGTTTTCCGGACGGGCTCGGGGACTGCAGTATCAGGTGAGTCCGCAGGGTCGTGAGGCACTGGGGCGGGGGAGTCTGGCTGCGTTGGAGGAGGCGGTGAGTGAAGTGCGGGGGAATGCCGAATCTGCCGCACAGGCCGCCTGACGACCGTGAACCACTCCTGAGAATTCTACTGTGCACCTGTGAGAAAACCGTGGTTCTGTGAAGGTTTGTCTGGCCGCTCGAGCAGTCCTCGGGGAGAATTCTCCGCGGAGGTTCCGCTCTATGAACGCTTCCAATCCCGATCACCAGCAGACTGCGCCTGAATCCGAAATGCCTGCCCAGCCGGCCATTGCTGCCGAGCGAGAACTGGGTACGCGAATTTTTCTGGCCTGTCTGTTTCTTATTGCCTGCTTCTACGCGACCGTGCTGATCTACCACAGCGCCTACCCGCCGGAGCGGCAGGTCGCTGATTCAGGACTTCTTGAACGTTGTCGTCAGATCTGCCTGAAGTACGGGCTGGTATCCACCGGCAATCTGCGCCGCGACGCCGAAAGCTATATTCAGGTAGTGCAGCCCGACGCTCTGACCGCCGGCCTGGGTGAAATTCTCAGCAGCCGTGACTTCCAGCCTGCTCCTTCCGCAGCTTCCTCACTTCTGCGGCACTCCGCCCCGGATTTCACGCTGCCTGACGAAAAGAACGCCCTGCATCAGTTCAGTCAGCTTGCCAAAAACCGTCCCGTTGTGGTGGTCTTCTACCTCGGCTATGGCTGCAGCCACTGCGTCGCGCAACTGGTGTCTCTGGACCGTGACGCTCATTACTTCCGCGAACTCGACGCCGATATTGTCGCGATCAGTGCGGATGCTTCAGAGCACACCGCACAGCGATTCGCCGAGTACGGTCGGTTTCAGTTCAACGTGTTGTCAGATCCCGATCGCTCTGTCGCGCGGGAATGGGGTGTCTTTCACCCGGCCACTGACGATCAGGACGAATGGATGGATCACGGGACATTTGTAATTGACCGTAATGGCCGCGTTATCTGGTCTCGTCAGGGCAGCGAACCATGGCTGGACAATCAGACGCTGCTGCACGTTATTGCCCGCTCACAGGGACTCATTCCGGACTCGATCGCCCAAAACAATCCCTGAAACACACCAGGACAGGCTTTCGTGTCGATTCGGGTGAGTTTTTCTGAAAATCTGTCAGAATACGGGCATAACCCTTTTTTTGCCCTCCTGATGGATCTTCCATGGCTGCCGTCAGCAATGTGTTTTGTGGCTGTATTCCGGCCCTGATGACTCCGTGTTCCGCCACTGGACTTCCCGACTTTGACGCGCTGGTGCACACAGCGCAGTCGCTGATTGCGGCCGGGATGCGGGCTGTCGTCTACTGTGGCTCCATGGGCGACTGGCCTCTGCTCACTGATCAGCAGCGACAGACCGGCGTCGCTCAGCTTGTGCGTGCCGGCGTGCCGGTGGTTGTGGGGACGGGCGCACAAAGTCCGGCTCAGGCTGCCGGCCACGCGGCCCATGCGCGTGACGTGGGTGCCGCGGGGCTCATGGTGATCCCGCGTGTTCTTTCCAGAGGTTCCTCTCCGGCCGCTCAGCGTGAGCACTTCGCGGAAGTGCTCAGGGCAGCCGGCGGACTGCCGGCTGTGATTTACAACAGCCCCTGGTATGGATTTGAAACGCGCGCGGACCTGTTTTTTAATCTGCGACGCGAATTTCCGAATCTTGTTGGTTTCAAGGAATTCGGCGGCGCAAAGTCACTCACGTACGCGGCGGAGCATATTACCGGCCATAATCCTGAGCTTAATCTGATGGTCGGCGTGGATACCCAGGTCTTTCACGGTTTCGTCAACTGCGGCGCTTCAGGAGCCATCACGGGGGTTGGTAATGCGCTGCCCCGCGAAGTTCTGCGACTGATCCGTCTCTGCACGCTGGCCGCCGGTGGCTGCCCGCAGTCCCGTCGTCTCGCACAGGAGCTCAACGAAGCCCTCCTCGTGCTCTCCACCTACGACGAAGGTCCCGACCTTGTGCTCTATTACAAGGCCCTGATGGTGCTTGAAGGGCACCCTCAGTACACCCATCAGATCAACTCCTTCGATCGGCTCAGCGACAGCCAGCAGCAGTCGCTTGAACGACAGCACCGTCAGTTCCGTGCGTGGTGGGCCAGCTGGGAAGGCAACCGCGAATAGTCCGTGATCCCCATTGAATGGATTCTGCCGTTCACCACGTCGCCTGCATCCTCTTCCCGTTCCCCGCCTGTTCTGCCATGGAACTACCGTCATGCTGTCTCGACACCCGTTCGCCTTCGTGATTGCTGCTGTTGCAGGAGTGTGGTTGATGAGCATTCCAGCGATGTCAGATGACGGGATGTTTCCGATGAGTGAGCTGCCGCGGCTTGATCTTCGCGCCCGCGGCATCCAGCTGACTGCCGATGAGCTCTTCAACCCCGGTCGCGTCAGCCTTGTCGACGGCATCTGCCGGGTCAACGGCTGCACAGGTTCCTTCGTCTCGGAACGGGGCCTGATTCTGACCAACCACCACTGTGCGTTCGATGCCATTCAGAAAGCCAGTACACCTCAGCGTGATCTGTTGCGGGATGGGTTTATCGCAGCCACAGCCGGCGTTGAAATACCGGCTCCGGATTACCAGGTGCGGATCACGGAAGCGTACCGCGATGTGTCTTCCGAGGTGCTCTCAGCAGTGCCGTCGGGCGCGTCGAATCTGGAGCGGACAAAAGCGATTGAGCGTCGCCGCAAGGAACTTGAAATCGCAGCGGAAAAGGAAAATCCGGGTCTGCGGGCTGAAGTGGCCGAGATGTTCGCCGGGAAGACTTATGTGCTCTTTCTGTACACATGGCTGAAGGACGTTCGCCTCGTGTTTGCTCCCCCGGCGTCCGTTGGAAACTTCGGCGGTGAAGTGGATAACTGGGAATGGCCGCGTCACACCGGTGATTTTTCGCTGATGCGGGCTTACACGGCCCCCGATGGTTCGTCCGCCGTTTACTCCCCCGATAACGTGCCCTACCGGCCGAAACGAGTTCTGCGAGTGGAATCGGCAGGCGTGGATGAAGGAGATGCTGTGTTTCTGCTGGGTTATCCGGGGCGCACGGCCCGGCATCGCACAGCCAGTTTTCTTACGTGGGAACAAACTGTCCGACTGCCGCTCACTGTGGAACTTTATCAATGGCAGATTGCTGAAATGGAGCGGGCTGGAGCGACGGATCGTACTGCGGCGCTCAAACATGCCAGCCGCATGAAGTCTCTGGCCAACGTTGAAAAGCGTTCCCGCGGTCAGCTGCTCGGGTTGCGTCGCGCCGGTATCGTCGAAGCCAGAACAGCTCAGGAACAGCGTCTTCAGGAATTCATCCGCTCAAATCCCGAACGTAATGCGAAGTATGGGCAGCTGCTCGAGGAAATTGCAGCCGTCTACGCCGAAATGTCAGCTGCAGGCCAGCAGGAAATTCTGCTGCTGCAGCTTCGCCAGGCCTGTCGTGCGGCCGCGTTCGGATTCTTTGTGATTGATGCTGTGCACGAACGTGCGAAGCCGGACCTTGAACGTGAACCACCGTATATGGATCGCAACTTCCCGCAGTCTCTCCGCGAACTGAAGGTCTCACTCGCGGACTGGCACCCGCCGACTGATCGGATTCTGCTGGCCGGCGTGCTGGAAAGGCTCCGCAAACTTCCCGGCAGCAGTTCTGTGGCAGCTCTTGCCTCTCTGCCTGCCGAATCGGCGAGCATAAGTGCTCTTGCCGACCAGCTGATCTCCGGTACGCGACTGGGTGATGCCACCTTCGTCGACACAGTGCTCAGCCAGGCACCAGCCGAACTCCGCGGGGCAGCCGATCCGCTCCTCAGGCTGCTCATGGATCTTTACCCCGACTATCTGAAACTCAGAGAACTCGACAAGGCCCGCGAGGGACGTCTCAGCGCCCTGTATGGTCCGCTGATGGAGGTCAAGGAACAGTTTCAGGCAGAGTCTTTTATTCCGGATGCGAATGGAACGCTGCGATTCACATCCGGGACAGTCAGAAGTTATTCACCGGCGGATGCTGTGATTCGTACTCCGATTTCAACCCTGAAGGGTGTGATGGAGAAAACCACGGGAGTTGACCCGTTTATCACGCCGGAGGCTGTGCGGGAGCGGTATGCGGCGAGGGATTTCGGCAGCTTTGTGCATCCGCGTCTGGGCGAAATTCCGGTGGCCATTCTTTACGACACCGATACCACGGGCGGTAACTCGGGGAGCCCCGTGCTCAACGCCCGCGGTGATCTTGTCGGTGTGAACTTTGACCGCTGCTTCGAGGCGACCATCAATGACTTCGCGTGGAACACCAATTACAGTCGTTCGATTGGTGTTGATATCCGCTATGTTCTGTGGATCACCGGCAAAGTGTACGGCGCCGATCATCTGTTGCAGGAAATGGGTGTGAGGTAGCTCAGGTTCCCAGTTCACGCAGTGCTTCCAGCACCTGTTCGTCGTGGCCGTCCACGGACACTTTCTTCCACAGCTTTGCGACTTTGCCGTCCGGTCCGATGATGTAGGTGGATCGCTGAATCCCCATCGACACCTTGCCGTACATGTTCTTTTCGCGCCAGACGCCGTACTTCTCGCAGACGGAATGATCCACGTCTGCAAGGAGCGGGAAGTTCAGGCTGTACTTTTCTGTGAATGCGACATGTTTTGCCACATCGTCAGCGCTCACTCCCAGCACGACTGCTCCCAAAGCCTGAATTTCGGCCAGTCTGTCACGGAACGCACAGGCTTCCTTCGTGCAGCCCGGAGTATCGTCTTTGGGGTAAAAGTAGAGGACGACCGTTTTTCCCTTGAAGTCTGACAGCTTGACTGTTGTTCCGTCTGTGGCTTTGAGGGAGAAAGCGGGAGCTTTTGCGGGCGGTTCAAGCCAGTCGGCCATCGGTGTTCCTTCTGTGGAAAGCGGGGAGTTGGTCTGCAGGTGCGATGCCGGGAATGTGCTTTCCGGGGCAGGCACAGGGGGTTTATAGACCGTATTCCGTACCTGTCCTGACGCGGCTTTGATCAGTTACAGCCAGGCAGGAGTTTTCTGGCCTGGCGGAGGTGATTCTGAAGGAATGGCCGGTCTTCGCTGGGGCAGACGGCGAGTTCCCGTTCCAGCAGTTCGATGGCTTCTCCGTAGCGTCCGGCACGCAGTGTCAGCACGGCATGGTCGCGACGTTCACGCCACGACGCCGGACTGAGCAGTCTCAGGCGACACTGCACTCGCCATGCCGGCACCCACTGCTCATGTCGACCAAACACGGCCTTGAGATTCTGGAGCATGCGAATCACGACTGCCCGCTCATCAGCTCGCCGCAGGGATCTGCGAACTTCGGCAGCGGGTAATCCGCTGAGCTGTCTGATCAGGCCGATGCACTCGGCTTCATCGAGGATTCGCCCGTGGTCAAACGCATCGATGTAAAGGTGCCCGTGGTCGGTGGAAAGTCGTGTGAGGAATCGGACGGGAGCACAGACGGGTTCGAGTGGAATGCCCAGTTCGTTCGCCACATGCAGATAGACGACTGACAGCGAGATGGGGATTCCTCGTCCGTCGCGGAGCACGTTATGAATATAGTGTGCATCCGGATCAGGCAGCCCGGAATCCTCGCCGTGGAGGCAGAGTTCTTCGGTCATGTAGCGGACGAGCAGTTTGAGTTCTTCGAGGTCTGAGCCGGCCTGGGTGACTGGATGAGTCAGGCGGGAGACCGCCCGCCGCAGAATGTCCAGCGACGGCGCGAAATCAAGGTTCCGCTCGCTGTCGCGGGCGATTTCAAGAGCAATTGTGACGAGGTCCACATCGGGTTCGCGGCGAACCAGACGGAGGAACTCTTCGTCCTGCTGAAAATCATCAGAAAACGGCATCAGGCTCACCGGGAACCAGGCTTTAGTCACACGATTGCACACAGGTTTGAATATAGTTTCCGGCCCCCTGTGATCGCAACATCGGCGGGCGGTGAGGAGGCTGCGTGCGGCGACAGAAGCGACTCTCGCCGTCGCCAAGTGGCAGAGGTGGAAGGCCTGGTCACGGAATCGGCAGAACCTGCAGGCGGATTTTCGCAGAATTTGCTGAAGATGCGGACTGTTATGACCGGGCTTCTGCCTGGGGCGGAGTCGAGGCTCCGTGATGCAGAACCGATGGAAGTCCGGGCGGCTGCCCGGTGGCTGCTTCCATAATGAGCTGTTCAGTTGCCTGGCTTCGCGGGAACTCAGCTGTCAGTCGACCGCCGGCCAGCACGAGAATCCGGTCGCAGAGAGTGAGTAGTTCGGGGAGTTCACCGGAGGCCACGATGATGGACAAACCCTGTTGTGCGAGTTCACACAGCAGGCTGTGGATTTCGGCTTTCGCCGCGACATCCACACCGCGAGTGGGGTCGTCCAGCAGCAGAATCCGCGGACGTGTCAGCAGTGCCCGGGCAATCAGGCACTTCTGCTGGTTGCCCCCGCTGAGTGCTGCGATGGGAACGTCTTCAGCACCCCTGACGTGCAGCTGCCGCAGGGAGCCACTTGCAGCCTCTGATTCTTTCTGATGGAGTATGATTCCGAGTCGGCTGAGCAATTGCAGGGCTGCGATGGTGATATTGGAGCGAACGGGGAGCTGTGGAAACAGGCCCAGTCGTCTGCGGTCTTCGGTGACGAACGCGATGCCGTTCCGAACGGCGTCTGCGGGACTTCTCAGTTCACAGGGTCTGCCGTTGCTCAGGATGGTGCCTGAGGGCTGAGCGAAGCTGGCGCCGGCGAGACATTCGAGGAGTTCCGTGCGGCCTGCGCCAAGCAGACCTGCCAGCCCGAGAATTTCTCCCTGTCGCAGTTGCAGGCTGACGTTCTGCAGTTGCGGCTGTGGGGAGCGGCGGGTCGGGGGGAGTGAGAGAGAGCGGACTTCGAGGACCACTTCGGCAGTCCTTTCGGGAGGGCGTCGGGGGGGCTGCGGCGGCAGATCCCGGCCCACCATCAGTCCTGCGATATGTTTCGGGCTGGTCGCCTGTGTCGCCAGCGTCTGTACAAATCTGCCGTCTCGCAGTACTGTAATGTGATCAGCCAGCCTGAAGATTTCGTCCATGCGATGCGAAATGTAAAGAATGGTGGTGCCCTGACGGCGCAGCGAATGGATGATGGATTCGAGTCGGCGGACTTCGGTTTCTGACAGTGCAGAGGTGGGTTCATCCATCACGAGGACTGCTGGCTGGAGTGCCAGTGCGCGTGCGATTTCCACGAGCTGCTGATCACCGATCCGCAGCGTATTCATTCGGGCACGGGGATCGATGGAGGGATCGAGGGGTTTCAGCAGGTGCGCGGCCTGCCGTTCCATCTCAGCGTGTCTGAGTATTCCGGGCCAGCGAGTGATTTCGCGGCCGAGGAACAGGCTGGCGGCAACGGACAGTTGCGGGACGGAATTCAGTTCCTGGTGAATGATGCCGATACCGGCTGCCTCGGCATCCCGCGGGCTTTGAAACCGCGCACTCCGACCGTTTACGAGCACTTCGCCGTCATACTCGCCGATCACCCCGGCAAGAATCTTCATCAGGGTGCTTTTGCCGGCGCCGTTTTCTCCGGCGACGGCGTGCACCTCACCGCGCTGAACGTCGAAGGACACGCGGTCAAGTGCCTGGACTGCTGCGAACCGGCGGGAGACCTGGCGGAAACTGAGCATCGGCGTCATGCAGGGCCTGCCCTTCAGCAGAGTTCCTGCGTGCAAAACCGCAGGTACTCAGCATGCGACATCAGCCGCGCTGCTTCGGCAGCATTCGCGATCCTGATCTTCGCAATCCATGCTTTTTCAAACGGACTGACAGTGAACAGATCCAGATGATCCGGGAGGGCAGGGTTGACTTCCGTGATCTGGCCACTGAACGGAGAATAGACGTCAGTTACGGCTTTTTCACCTTCGAGTTCGGCGATGCGATCTCCGGGAACGACCAGCTGACCTGGGGATGGAAGCACGAGTGAGACGGGGAATTCAAGCAGCCTGACTGCGAAGTCACTGATGCCGATGGTGGCGATAAAGCCGTTCAGGCTGACCCATTCGTGAGTCCTTGCAAAGCGTAGTTCGGCCGGCTTCATGTTGTCCCTTTACGGGTTGGAATCAGCCGGGTTCGCCTTTGACCAGATGCGTGGCAACTTCGCGTTCGAGTTCGGAGATTTTCTGGAGTCGTCGTGCGTGGCGACCTTCTTCGAAGGGGGTTCGCAGCCATATGCGAATAACCTGATCGGCCAGTTGATCGCTGAGCTGATCAGCGGAGAGGCAGATGATGTTGGCGTCGTTATGGGCGCGGCTGTATTCTGCGGTGACACTGTCGTGACAGGTCGCGGCACGGACACCGGTGAATTTGTTGGCCGTGATGCACATGCCGATTCCGGTGCCACAGATCAGAATGCCCCGGTCGACCGTTCCGGCGGAGACTTCGCGAGCGACCTGAGCGGCATAGTCGGGGTAGTCGACGCTTTGAGATTCAAACGGGCCAAAATCGCGAACCTCACACTCGAGACTTTGCAGGAGTTGTGTGATGCGGGACTTGAGTGAAACACCGCGGTGATCGCTGGCTATGCCGATCTTCATGGAAATTCTGAGTCTTTCTTGAGCAGGTCGTGCACCCAGTGCCGCAGGTTTTCGGCAATCTGAGACGCACACAGGCGGTAATCTTCAAGAGTTCCGCCGACAGGGTCCTGGATGTCGTGTCCGTTGCGGCTGAGCAGTTGAAGTCGGGAAATCTGGTCCGGGCAGGAATCAGCCAGCAATCGCCGATGGCGGTGAGTCAGTGCGAGGACAAGGGTGGACTGACGCACCATATCCGGAGTCACCTGCTGGCTGAGGTGATCCGTGAGATCCGTGCCATATTCCTTCATTACCTGCACCGCCTCTGGTGAGGCCGGCGAATGTTCCCATGCAGCCACTCCGGCAGAAAACACATCCACTCCGTTCTCGCGAAGCTCTGTCGGGCGACAGCCGAGAGCCTGCGATGCAAGGAGTCGAAAAATTGCTTCTGCCATCGGGCTGCGACAGGTATTGCCTGTGCAGACGAAGAGCACCCGCAGGACGGATTTGCCGGAACCGTCAGCCATATTCACTGGTTTCTTTTCCTGACCGTGTGACCGTTGACGAATTCCAGAGACCCCCGGCTGATGCCATCAAAACCACCATCCTAAGCTGGGAGAAGCGGAATCTCAAGTTTTCACTGCATTTCCGCGTGCGGTTAGGGCGGAATTCCGCCAGCCACTCTGTTTCAAAACCGTCCAGTGTCCCGATTCTGCCGAAGATTCCCGCCAAACCATGACCACCGATTCTGCGGTTTGTTGCCTTTCTGCCCGAAATAGCGGAAGATCCGGTGAACCTTTGTCCAAAGACCTCCGCCTGCCAGCACAGGACTTTCACACGTGAAAGATCGCGTTCAGCGTCTCCGCCGGTCCGCTCGACAACAACTCCGTCGGCTGGGTGAGTTTCGTGGAATTCGCCGCCAACCCCTGGGAGCTTATCAGAAATCGGTCCGCCGACTGTACGACGGCCCCAAGGGCGCAATGCTCAAATTCAGCAGCCTGATTTCCCTCCACGAACCGCTCATGGGGCGACTCTTCCGTTCCGGGCGGTTTCAGGCCTCCCGCTTCAAACGCATTCTTGATGTTGGCTCCGGTGCCGGACAAATTCTCCGACACCTGCTCGCCACCGCACGACCTGACTGCGAAATCGTCGGCTTCGACCTCTCCTGGGAAATGCTCCGTCGCGCCCGCGGACGACTCAACTCCCCGCGACCTGTCTTTGTCGCCGCCGACATGCGATCGCTCCCCTTCCGCGACAACAGCTTTGACTGCGTCACCTGCGGCTACGTCCTTGAATATCTCCCCGACCCCCGCGACGGACTCCGCGAATTTGCCCGCGTCCTCCGCCCCGGTGGTATCGTGCTCCTGCTCGCGACCGAAGATTCCGTCTCAGGACTCCTCACCAGCCACACCTGGAAATGCCGCACCTTCAACCGCCTGGAACTGCAGGCTGCAGCGGCCGATTGTGGTCTGAACTGGGGCACCGTTCACTGGTTCACCCGCGTCCATCAGGCACTCCGGATGGGCGGCATTCTTGTCGAGCTGGAAAAACCCGCCGACCCTCCAACAGGCACCTCAGCCGCAGAGACTTCACATGAACCCACCCGCTGAAAACGCCGGCTCTCCATTCGTCCAGCGATTCCTCAACGCCATCGAATGGGCCGGAAATAAACTCCCCGATCCCGCCTTTCTGTTCGTCTGGGCCATCCTCATCACGATGCTGGCCTCCCGGTGGCTGGCTCCGGTTGAATTCAGCGAAATCGATCCGCGGAAGGCCGCCACCACTGCCACTGCCACCACTGCCGCTGCGGCCACTCCCATTGCCACCGCTCCTGAAGGTGATCAGCGAATTCGAGTGATCGACCAGACCAGCGGTACGGCACTCGTCGGGCTCCTCGCGGGCATGGTCAAAACCTTCACCGACTTTCCGCCTCTGGGAGTTGTCATTGTGGCGCTTCTTGGCGTTGGCGTGGCCGAATATGCAGGACTTATTCAGGCCATGCTCAAAGCTCTGCTGCGGATCACACCCACTTTTCTCCTCACACCGACTCTGATCTTCGTGGCCCTCATCAGCCATTCAGCGGGCGATACCGGATATGTCCTGATCATTCCTCTCGGGGCCGTCATGTTCCAGGCGGCCGGCCGGCACCCGCTGCTGGGGATCACCGCAGCGTTTGCGGGGGTTTCCGGAGGCTTCAGCGCGAACTTCCTGCCCTCCTCGCTCGACCCGCTCCTCCAGGGCTTCACACAGAAGGCCGCTCAGATCATCGATCCGTCCGCCACTGTCAACCCCCTCTGCAACTACTGGATCATGACCGTATCCTGTGCCGTAATTACTGCCGTTGGCTGGTATGTCACCGATCGCATCATCGAACCCCGCCTTCGAAAAATGCCGGTCGACGGACAGGACAGCGCCGGCGCCGCCATGCAATCGCTCTCCGGCCGGGAGTACGCCGGGCTTGCCGTGGCCGCCGCTGTGCTTTTGGGCGGACTCATTGCACTCTGGTTCGCCGCCTCACCTGCCGACTCCCCCTTCCGCGAGAAAGGGTCGCTGACGGATCACAGTGCCCCGATGATGAAATCCATCGTGCCGCTCATCTTTCTGCTGTTTCTGATTCCCGGTGTCATCTATGGCGCGATTGCCGGGACCATCAAAAGCCATCGTGATATCGTCGCCGGAATGACCCGCTCAATGGGCTCTGTCACCTACTACCTCGTCATGGCTTTCTTTGCATCCCAGTTCGCTGCCGTGTTTTCACAGTCGAATATCGGTGTGCTGCTTGCAGTCAAAGGTGCCAATTTTCTGACGAGTCTGCAGGCTGTCTCTCAGGTCACCGTCGTCGGCATCATCCTCCTCACATCACTCGTGAATCTGCTCATCGGATCCGCCTCCGCAAAATGGGCGCTCCTCAGTCCCATCTTCGTGCCCATGCTCATGTCTCTCGGGCTCTCCCCCGAAATTACTCAGGCCGCTTATCGCATCGGTGACTCCAGTACCAATATCATCACACCTCTGATGCCCTATTTTCCACTTGTCGTCAGCTACGCTCAGAAGTACGTCAAAAATACGGGTGTCGGCACGCTGATTTCGCTCATGCTTCCCTACAGCATGGCATTTCTGATCACCTGGACTGCCCTGCTGCTGATCTGGTGGGGACTCGATCTGCCACTGGGAACCGCTGCCGGATACTCCTGGCCACGCGTCTGATCAACCCTGGTCCCATTCGCCTGAATACTCCCGTCAGGATCAGGGAACACAGCGCCATGAACGATTGGCTCGTCACCATCCGCGATCAGCTCAGCGACCACGGCATCAAGGTTGCTGTGGCTGTTGCTTTCACCATTCTCGGCTGGCTCTTCGGTCGCTGGAAGGCCGCACGCGACTGGCGTCGCCGCGAGTTTTTCAATCGTCTGAATATTTCGCTTAACAGCATGATCGACGGCAAACTGCTCATTCGCACCGTGCTGGAAAAGTCCTGCGAAGAAGTGTTTATGAACCGCATTGCCGTGGATCGACTCCTGCAGGCCGCTCAGAAAACGACACCCGGCGATCCGCTCATCCCCCTCGCGCCCGACGATCGCTGGTTCTACCTCAACGCCATTCTCAACGAAGTCTCTGAAAAGTTCTCTGCCGGACTGTTTCTTCGCGAGGCTGCGCGGCCCCATGATGCCGTCAGATATCTCATCTGCCTCACCAACGAGTGCGATGGTGATGTCCGTACCCGCAAGGTCCGCGCCATGGTGATTCGCCGGGATCGACTGATCAGCCTGCCTGCTGAACAACCGGCTCTGGAGAGCCCCCATCACGCCGTTCGCTGGAAAACGCTGCAGCACATGCAGAAGCGTTACGCTGCAGACCCATCACTGTTTCTTGAAGTGGAAATCCTTGTCTGAGCCGGGTCACTCCACCCACCACTCCCCGTCCCCGAACTTCGCCCCAGGTCGCTCAGGCGCCCGCACAATCATCCCGGCCTCGCTCAGCAGACTGCGGACCCGCAGCACGACGCCACCTGAAAAGGCCCCGATCAGCGGTCCGCCAGGCGACTGACGCGTGTTCAGCAGCGGAAGTGTCTCCCGCGGTACCGGATAGGACGCCGTCGCCAGCAGTTCACTTTCTGTGAGCACTTCCGGCGTCCAGCTCAGGCGTCCATTCTCCATAGCGCCACGCATGAGTGCTGCGGTGATGAGGATGTCAAACAGATTCTGCAGGTCAGCAAATGCGGCGTGTTTCTTCACGAGTTCTTCCCGACGCTCGTTGAATAACCTCGCAAACTCCTCTGAGCTGCCCTGCAGATTCTCTGCGTCGAACAGTGTGCCGTCCGCCGCCATCAGTTCCTCCTGTGCCAGCAACTGAAAACGCGGACCTGACAGCAGCCACAGCGAACGATCTTCCGAACAGGTGATGTAGCCGGGAGCACCTGCAAACCACCAGCGACGCATCATGTTATCGCCGGGTTTCGCAAGCTGCAGCGTCGTCTTCAGCCCGCTGGTACCGGACCGCTCCGCACCGATCGCCAGTCGCTTCATCAGATAATCGGCTTCGACCATCGACAGACTGATCCGGCTGTCCTCCGGAACGCCGAACGTGGTCACATGCCAGCGGCCCATCAGGCGGATCATGTGTTCCATCCGCGCCTGAGCGACCTGGAGCGTTGCCGGAGCGGAGTTGGCTCGCAGCCACATCTGTGACTCCGCCAGCCGCTCAGGGTCCGGATCGATTGAACACCCGCATCGTTCCGGAACCTCAGGGGCTCGCAGGGCTGTCAACAGGTCGTCCAGGCAGAGCACCGGGCGCCCGGAATCGAGGCCTGTCACACGACCGCTCGCTGCCGGAGCAAATCCCTCGGCGGGACCACTGATCACAATGTCTCCGGTGTCGTCGATGACGATTTCGTCGATTCGAGTCAGGCCGGCGAGAAAGCGGATGTCAGCAGGGAGCGGTTTTGAGTCGGCCAGAAGGCTGGACAGCTGCTGGTCCAGACGCCGCAGCGAAAGACTGCGGCGGGCTGATGGCGTGCGGAGTGATTCAGAGAGCGTCTTTTCTGCCAGCCGTCGACGCTGCCGGAGTGCAGCCGCCGAGACAGTTCCCGTGGCTGCGCGGTCGATCAATCCGTCGGGGCGAATCAGAATGCCGCCGGGAAACTGGCCTCCGCCCCCGCCCCCGCCCTGACCGCCCCCACCCTGTTGAGCGATCGCCGGGGGAGCGGAGAGCAGCAGACACAAGCCTGAAAGAAACAACACGCCCAGCCGAGACAAGTGCAACCGCATCTGAGTCCATCCCTTCCGCTTTCCGCTCGTTGATCACAGACATTCCCGGATTCTACCCGTAAATTCCGGGAAAACATAAAAAATTGGCGGAAGTCTGAGGGACTGCGAGTGAGATGAACCTGTGCCTGACATTTCGGGCGGGTCGCTGAACGGGGGCGCTGCTGATGGAGCTGCCGAGTGGCTGGTGAGTTGCTATTGCACCCTTGCCACGTCTTCGACCAGCAGTGGGCTGGAGGATTGCTGGAGGTTCCGGCGGAGTCGGATGATGAGTCCGGCGTCATGGTAGCTCCAGAGTTCCCGGAGGAGAGAGCTGCCGCCGAGTCGCGAGATGCGGGCGGGGCCTCCAAGGATTTGTCTGACCTGTTCGGCTGTCATCCCGGGGACAACGCGTCCTTCGCGGGCGGCGAGCTGCAGGTCGTTGCCGGGGACGGCGGACATTTGTTCGCTGGTCATCCAGGTACCGCGGAAGAATTCCCAGCCGAGTGACTTCAGTCGGTCGGCGATGACATTGACTTCGGCGGGTGATTCTCTGGTGGCCTGATCGAAGGCGACTTTGAGCAGTTTCACAGCGCGGTCGCGGAGTTTGGAATCACGCCACTGTTCGGCGACGAAGAGTGTTTCGTCGGCGGTGCGGAGCATGCCGGCGAGCGATTTTGTGCCGAACCGCTGTTCCTGGGCTTCAAGCCAGCGTTCGCGGAGCTGGAGGGATTCCGGCTGACGTTTGAGCTGCTCGAGGATCTGCACGGATTCGAGGAGCTGCTGCCGGCTGAGATTGGCGGCGCTTCGCAGGTGCCACTGGACTTCAAGATTTTCAAAGTTGGTGGCTGTCGCGGATTCTTCGGGGAGTTGTTCGCGGGTGAGCCGGGCGATGGCGATGCCGTTGCTGCCGTCGGGTTTAAGCTGTTGTCTGAGGCTGGCGAGCTGCAGGCGGACATACAGCAGGCGGTGGAGCAGAGGTTGATTGGATTCCGTGGTTTCTTCCCAGGCTCGAGCCGGGTTCTTCCTGAAGGCCTGGAGCAGCGGGAGCGGCGGGTCGGCGTTCCTGCTGTCC
This sequence comes from uncultured Chitinophaga sp., assembly GCA_964561125.1. Taxonomy (GTDB): domain Bacteria; phylum Planctomycetota; class Planctomycetia; order Planctomycetales; family Planctomycetaceae; genus SXXK01. The sequence goes on from CAZLOQ010000018.1 coordinate 34,710, forward strand.
CAGCCGGGGAGGTCGTGGGCGGCTGTGGCCAGTGCCGCGGGGTCTTCGCTGGCAGTCTCTGCGGCGAGGAGCCATTCCCAGGTGATGTTCCGGATGGCGGTGTCGGGCAGCTGAAGCTGAGCCGCGAGATCGAGAAGTTCGCGGAGGGGAGCGGATTGGCCGCGGAGCTGCTGTCTGCGGATGTTCACGGCAGTGGTGCGGACGGCCGTGATTTCCTGCCGGAGGACTTCGTCGTTGTAGAACTCGGCGCGACTGGAGTATTCGTCGGCGAGTTTGAGCAGCTGGTCCCAGGACAGGCTTTTGCCTTCAGCAGCGCGGCGATGAAGCTGTTCGGCGTCGACTTCCCGCGGATAGACGCTGTTGACCTGAAAGTGAAGCCGGGGGCCATCCAGAACGAAGGTGCCGGAGACTTCCAGGGTTTGTCCGCGGCGGATTTTTTCAGAGACGCGGATGGAGCTGGAGTGCCGGAAGATGAGATCCAGCTTCTCCAGCCCGAACGACTCCGTCACGCGACTTTGCAGGCGTCCTTCGATCAGGAACTTTTTCTGGTCACGGGCGTATTGCTGCCAGTTTTTCTGCTGCTGGATCAGTTCAGGGACGGTGACGACCTGTGCGGCGGCGGGAGTGGCAGCAGAAAGAATGAAGGCAATCAGAAACGGAATGATCGGCAGCGAACGTTTCATGGAGTTGCGGCCTTTGCTGAATCGTCGGATTTGGGTGCAGCGTCTGTCAGAGTGCCGGGTGCAGCCGGGACAATCAGACCGGACTGGCGTTCAAGAATCTGTGCGAGTTCGGGCACGTGTTCCGTACTGAGTCCTGCCTGGGTAGCGAGAAATTCAGATGTGAGCAGCGTGATGCTGTCGGGATCCAGTTCGAGGAGGAGTGAGCCGGAGGGGTCAGCGGACGGGCTGCAGGAACGGATGGCGGCAAGAAACAACGCGGACTGACCGGGGAAGAGCCGGGAAGACTGACGCAGAATTTCCGATCGGGCGGACAGTTGCAGCATGCGTCCATGGATTACGAGGGGCAGGTCAAGCAGAACGCCGTCGGGGGTATCCGGAGCGGGTTGCGGCGGTGCATCGAAGAGCAGGACGAGTCCGCGGAGTTCTGTGGTGAGTTTTTCGGGGCTGGGTGGCTGGTCGGGAGCTGAGTTGGTAGTGAGGACAGCGACGGGATCGACGGCGGTGAGCTGGCTGATGGCACTGCACTGCCGGAGCAGTGAGCGGGCGTGGGCGACATCGGTGTCTTGTTTTTGCAGGAGGTCTGCGGCGGCGAGTGCTTTCCGGAGGGAATCCTGGAGGGCGGTGCGGTTGCCTTCTGTTTCAGCGTTGAGTGCTGTGTCGAGTTCGCGCCGCCAGGTGCGGACGGCATTTTCAAGCTGTCGTTGATGAAGCATCCAGCCTGCGGTGAGGATCAGGAGTGCGAGGCAGCCGGTGGTGAGCAGTCGGAAGGGGGTGAAGGTGCGTCGCATGCGGACTGCGATGGAGGGACGCGGGGGAGCGAGTGTTCGGGGTGGGGGTGGGGGAGCGGCAGTGCGAACAGACGTCGGGTGTTCCGCGTTCGCCGGGACTTCCGGGGGTGATCTGTCGAGGGCAGAGGAGTTTGCAGAGGGGCTGTTGGGGGCAGCTGCGGTGCGCCGTGGTGCGCGATGTTTTTTTTTTGCCGGGGAGGCATAATCGCCGGAGGCTGCTGCGGGAGCAGGTTCCGGAGTTTCGGGGGTGGTACGCGGCGCTGCTTTCGCGGGGGGATCTGCAGTTCTGTGGCTGGTGGTGGGCGCGGTTCGGCGAGTTGGGGGGTAGCGGTCTGTGGGGAGCACGAAAAGGGATTGGCCGCAGGCTGAGCAGAGTGTGATCTGGATCCGGGGGCGTCGGATACCGACGACAGTGTGGCCGCAGTGACAGGGAAGTTCGAACGGAGTGGGAACATCAACGGCGGTGGGGCCGAAGAGCTTTGCGCGGGCTTTTGCCAGTCGTTCGCTAAGGGTGCTCATAAGTCCATGCACTGTTGATTATTGAGAATCTGCCAGGAGAGTGGCTGAAATTGCCGGTTCAGTAGATTTTTCCCGAGAGTTGGGTCCGGGGCAAACGGGAGATCGGAATTTTCCGCAGGAAGGTCGGGATTTCGCAGAGCGAATCTGTTTGCTAAAACTCCACTTCGCGCGGCGCAGGCAATGCGTCATCTGCCACCGAAATCCCGTGAAAGGACTCCCATCCATGACCCTGTACGACGACAATTCTCTGACTATTGGCTGCAGTCCGCTCGTACGCATCAACCGCCTCACAAAAGGGCTCCCGGGGACGATTTACGCGAAGATCGAAGGCCGCAATCCCGCCTATAGTGTGAAATGCCGCATCGGTGCGGCGATGATCTGGGACGCGGAACAGAGTGGCCGGCTGAAGCCCGGGATGGAAGTTGTTGAGCCGACCAGCGGCAACACGGGGATCGCTCTGGCCTTCGTCTGTGCCGCCCGCGGCTATCGTCTCACGCTGACCATGCCGGAAACAATGTCCATCGAACGCCGCATGATCCTCCGTGCCTTCGGCGCCAATCTGGTGCTCACACCGGGCGCAGAGGGCATGAAAGGAGCGATTGCGAGGGCGGAAGATATGGCGCAACAGCCAAACACGTTTATGCCTCAGCAGTTCAAAAATCCGGCCAATCCGGACATTCATTTCCGCACAACCGGTCCGGAGATCTTCGAGGATCTGCAGGGGAAGGTGGATATCTTCGTGGCTGGTGTCGGCACAGGCGGCACCATCACCGGTGTCTCGAAGTATCTCAAACAGGCAAAGGGACTCCCGATTCAGTCGATTGCCGTGGAGCCGGCTGCCAGCCCGGTGCTCTCCGGTGGTGCTCCAGGCCGTCACCGCATTCAGGGAATCGGCGCTGGTTTCAAGCCGGATATTCTTGACATGGGACTGGTTGATGAAGTGCTGCAGGTCACTGACGAAGAAGCCATGGAGATGGCTCCTCGTGTTGCCCGGGAAGAGGGAATCCTCTGCGGCATCAGCTGTGGTGCGGCGATGGCTGCAGCCCTGAAGGTGGCCGCACGTCCGTCCAGTGCCGGCTGCAACATCGTTGTTGTCCTGCCCGATTCCGGTGAACGCTATCTGTCCTCACCGATGTTCGACTACGCACGCGATCTGCCCGCTGCATAAGGCAGCTCCCGGTTGCTCCGCTGCATTGCACACTCCGCCCGCATACTCATCCCGGTTAATTCTTCCTGCGTCTGCCGCCGACAGCAATTGGAACCATCCATGAGCGAACCTGTTCCCTCATCAGAAGAAAACCTGCAGAAAGTCCGCGAGCGGGTGATGCAGCTGGCGAAGGAGATTGAGCAGCTTTCCGGACAGGAGCTGCCACCGCAGAAATTCTTCCATGAATTTCTGGTGCGGGTCATCACGGCCATCGGTGCGAAAGCTGGTGCGACCTGGGTAGTGGATGACTCCGGCCGACTCGCTCCGGTCGCGCACATCAATCTGGAGCAGACGCGATTGTTCGAGCGTCCGGGGGCTCAGAGCATCAACGAAAAGCTCCTGATGGAAGTGCTCAACACCGGCGAGGCCCGCACGATTTCCGCTGGCGGCGAAACTCAGCTGCCCACCGAACACGTGCTGGTCCTTGCGGCTCTGCACCGCGAAAAGAAATGCGTCGGCGTGGTGGAACTCTTCCAGCGGCCTGATGTGCCCGTCAGGGCTCAGTCCGGCTATATGCAGTTCCTCGAGCAGATGTGCGGCTATGCGTCACGATTTCTCGAAGGCCGCCGCCGCAATACCACGGAATCCGTGGATCTGAAGAATCAGTTCTGGACGGATTTCGAACAGTTTTCGCTGCGGCTTCAGCGTTCTCTGGATGAACAGGAAGTGGCTGATGCTGTCGCCAGTGACAGCCGTCCGCTGCTTGGCTGTGACCGTGTCTCGGTCGCTACTCGCCGGGGTCGCAGTGTGCAGGTGCGGGCCGTGAGTGGTCAGAGCAGTGTCAATGCCCGGGCCAACCTGATTGCTGCCATGCGGCGACTTGCTGCCAGCGTGATCGATATGGGCGAAACGCTGCTCTACACGGGACGCATTGAAGGGCTCGCCCCCCAGATCGAAGAGCCGCTGGCTGCATTCGTCCAGGAAAGCGGCGCTCGAATGATCATGATCATTCCAACCTTCGAAAACGCACCGCTCGTTCGCAAACAGGGTGAAGAAGCAGACCGGGAACAACGTAAGAAAAAGCTCCGCGCTTCCGGCTGTCTGATCATCGAACAAATGTCCGAATCTGAACCGCTCCCGCAGCTCGAACAACGCGCAGAACTCGTTGCTGACCACGCCGGTGCTGCACTCTGGAACAGCCGCCTGCACACCCGCATCTTCGGACTGCGACTCTGGACCACCATCGGCCTGACACTGGAATGGTTCCGCGGCCGTAAACTGATGATCTCGCTCGCCGTCCTCGCCGTCCTCGCCGCCATCGTGGCCGCTATGACGCTGATCCGCCTTGATTACCCGGTGACCGCCGAAGGTTTTCTAAGGCCGGTCGAACAGCATGCGATCTTCGCCACATGGGATGGGCAGATCACTCGTGAAGGCCTCCATGTCGATGAAAACACGCTTGTCGAGCAGGGGCAGCTCCTGATTACGCTCACGAACGACGAACTGGATGGACAAGTCGCGGAAGCCCGTGCAAACCTTGAAAAACAAAACAACCTGATCCTCGCCAAAACCGAGGAAATTAACGTTGTGAGTACTCAGCAGCGAGCCGGTGATTCGGAAACGGCGCGCCAGGCTGAAACCAATCGCCAGCGACTCCTTGTGGAACTGGCTCGCCTTCAGGGTGACCGCGCTATCGCCTCTGATCAACTCCGCACACTCGAAAATCGACGTGATCAGAAACTTCGCATCCTTGCCCCCGCCGCAGGCCGCGTACCCAACCCGCAGCTCCGACAAATGCTGGAAGATCGCCCCGTCAGAACCGGTGACTACCTGTTTGACGTGATGAACGAGCAGGGGCCCTGGCACATGGAACTGCTGGTGGAGGAAAAACGGATGGGACACCTGTTGAGGGCGCTGCGCGAACGCGAGGCCAGCGGTGAATCCACGGAACTGGCCGGTAACTTCGTGATCACCTCCAGCGCCGAAGAGAAATACTCCTGCCGCCTGACCCACATCGCCACTCGCTCCACGACCGATTCCGAAAAGGGGACTGTGTTTGAGCTGATTGCGGTGGCCGATGATGGCCAGACACTCCCCCCCTTCAGCATCGGCACCGAAGTCTCCGTCAAAATCTACTGCGGGAAAACCACCCTCGCCTATTGGTGCTTTGGTGACGTGGTTGAATTTCTGCAGAGATACCTCTGGCTGTAAGCCTCGGTGCACTTCACTGCAATTCGCCGGGCAAACCGGCACGCCGGGCTTCCAGTCCGTCGCAAACACACCCGACGGTGTTGAAATTCGTCGTGCGCTGTCCAAAGGTACAGGCCCTGAGGTACATGGCACCTGAGGCCTCAAGGTGCATGGCACCTGTGCAGCGAAAAGTGTTTTCGGGACGGCATTTGCGGCGATTTTGAAGAGGCAGTGGCTGCCTGCGGGACGGCGTCCCGCGAGACCCGTGCCACCTCCGGAATTCACACAGCAAAACCCCTGGTGAATGCCTTGCCTGTATGCTAGATTCCACCTGCAGTTGCTCGACGTCTTCACAGCACTTCAGGGGTCTGGTCCGAAATGAACGAACGTGAAAAGGGCGGCGCTGACTGGTATCGCAAGGGCACAGAAGCGATGCAGCACAAGAATTGGGGTTACGCGATTGAGTGTTTCACCAACTGCGTGCGGCTGGTTCCCGACAACGTGCTGTACCGCCAGGCCCGGGTTGGCTGCATCCGTAAGTCTTACGGCGACAACGGTACCGGAGCGAAGATGGCCGGGATGCGACTGATGGGCATTCGCACGCGAATTAAGAAAAGCCGTCTTTCAAAGGACTGGAAAGGGATCGAGGCGGCGTCCGAGGAGGGTCTGGCAGTCAATCCGTGGGACGCACAGCTGTTCTTTGATCTCGGCGAAGCCACAGCGGCGCTGGAAAACACCGGCGTCGCCCGTTATGCGCTGGAACGAGCTGTCGAGCTGGATCGCGACAACGTCGATTACAATCGACGGCTGGGAAACTTTCTGTTCGAACGCCGCGACTACAAGCCCGCCCGGGCGTGTTTTGAACGCGTCTACAAGCTGGTGCCGACCGACAACGAAGCGCGGAGCATGATGAGTCGTATTGATGCCGTCTCAGTGCTCGACCGCAAAGGACTTGAAGACGCTGCATCCACTCGTGATGTGGCCGTGGAACAGCCGGCTCAGCCCGTCAACGCGTACGAAGAAGACCGTCGCGCCCGCAAAGGTCAGTCGCGCCCTGCTGATGCCCCGGGCGAATCTGCGGAAGCCGACCTGATTCATGCCATCCGCAAAGACCCGCAGAATGTCGGGCTCATTCTGCGGCTTGCAGACCTCTACAAGCTCGCCCGCGAATTCGGCAAAGCTCAGGATCAGCTCAACAAAGCCCTTGAAATCTCACCCAACAACGCCGAAATTCGGGAACTGATTCTCGAAGTTCAGATCAGCATGCTTCGCGACGACCTGGCAGAAGCTGAATCCCGTGCCAAAGCCAATCCCACAAAGGAACGGCTCGTCGAAAAAGCCAAAGCGCTCCAGACGGACCTCGTCCAGAAGGAAATCGAACTGTTTTCTCTGGGCGTCGAAAACAACCCCACCGATCTCAAACGAAAATACGAACTCGCCACCCGACTCGCCTCCCGTCACGTCAGGCAGTTCAGCCGTGCCATTCCACTGCTGCAGCAGGCATCCGCCAATCCCACTCTCAAAACAGATGCTCTGGTGCTCCTCGGTGAATGCTTCGCCCGTGAAGGCAAAAATGATCTGGCCCGCCGGCAGCTTGAAAAAGCCATCGAAGGACTCAATTTCAACGATCGTCCCGACGCCTTCAAAACCGCCCATTATCTGCTCGGACGCATCTACGAAGCTGCCGGAAAATCTGAACAGGCCGAAAACCATTACGGCGAAGTGCTCGCCGTCGACTACGAATACCGCGACGTTCTGAAACGCATGGAGGGGCTTGGCGGCGGACAGGCCAATGCGATCGAATAGACCCGCACGGCAGACTTTTCCCCGGCACACCTCCGGATGCCTGGGAACTTCTTCATGATCTGCTATGCTTTTTCTTCACAGGGCCCCGGAATCCCGACAGTCATCCCGGTCGCTCTCGCTTCGCCAGGCTGACTGTCACTCTTCCCCGGCAGATCCTCAGCCATGGGCTTTCTCTCGCAGTTCTTTCTCAACCCGGCCTTCTTCCTGCCGGGCGCTGCGCTGGTGGTCCTGCCCATCCTGATCCATATTCTCAGCCGGCTGCGTTATCGTCGTGTGCGTTTCGCTGCCATGGAATTCCTCCTCGAAAGCGAAGAGCTCAACCGCCGCCGCATCCTTCTCGAACAGTTCCTGCAACTCTTCCTCCGCATCCTCGCTGTTCTGCTCATCACACTGCTCATCGCCCGCCTTCTGCTGGATCCCGGACGCCTGCTGATGCTCCGCGGCGCCAGCCGTCATCACGTCGTGCTCCTCGATGACACACTCTCTCTCCGCGAACGCGATGGCGAATCCACAATCTTTCAGCGATCAATTGCCACACTGGAGACCATGCTTGTCGAAGGTGTCCGCCAGTCCGGCTCTGCTCGCGTTACCATCCTGCCGTTCTCGGATCCCCGCCGCCCCATTATCTCTGACCGTGTGCTGGATTCCGCCTTTGTGCAGGAACTGATTCCCCGGCTGCGAAATCTGCCGTGCACTTTCCGCTCCGCGTCCCCCGTCCCGGCACTCAATGCCGCCCGCGATCTGCTCTCCGCCGACGCCTCCGCCGACCCGCATGTGCACATCCTCACAGACTTCCGCGCTGTTGACTGGAATGACCGCCCGGAAGTCATTGCCGCCTTTGCTTCGCTCAAAGCCGCCCGCGCCCAGGTTGACCTTATTCAGGTCTCCCGCGGCGATGCACACCCCAACATCGCCATCACAGGCATCACCACCGAATCACTCGCGGCGGCTCAGGGAGTGCCCTGGCGAGTCACTCTGCAGGTGCGGAATCACGGCAGCGCCAAAGCCGCAGGACTCCGCGCCGCAGTCTCTGTTAACGGCACGCCCGTTCCCTCAAAAATTCTCATCCCGGATATTGAACCCGGGGGCCAGGTCGAAGTCACTCACGATCTCACGTTCGAAGCTGAGGGTCGCCAGCAGGTTGAAATGCGACTGGACGACGACAATCTGCGAGAGGACAACCGCCGCATCTTTGCCGTTGAAGTCGCCGAACGCCGCTCCGTGCTGATCCTCGATGACGATGGTCAGCAGGAAGATGCGGCCTTTGTCGCCGCTGCACTCAGCGCTGACCCCGCACTCACAGGACTCGCCGCCGATATCCGTACGTCTCAGGCCCTCAACGCATCAGAACTGCCCCGCTACGACTGCATTTACCTCCTGAATATCCGTGATCTCCCCGCCGACACCCTGCTTGTGCTCGCCGACTACGTCCGCTCAGGTGGCGGCATTGTCTGGTTTCCCGGAGACCAGGCCAATGCTGCGTGGTATTCCGAAACCCTGCGGACCCCCGGAAACCTGCTCTTCCCCGTTCCGCTCGGCGTCATCCAGGATGTGGTCACCGATGCGCCGCTGGCTGCTCCCGCAGAAACGCCCCCGTTTGTCTCGCCGGTCTTCGCCAGCCATCCGGTCTTCACTGTTTACAATGCCCCGGACAGTCCTTTCCCCGACACCGTCCGCATCTCCCGTTACTTCCGTACGGAACCTGACTGGAAGAATGACGACGTCGAACGCGGGGACGGCGTTCGTACAATCATGCGGCTCAGATCCGGTGAACCCGTGGGCTTCGAACATTCCCTCGGAAGCGGCCGGATTCTCACCTTTCTGACCGGCGCCGGACGCCGCTGGTCCAACTGGCCCGTTGCCCCGGCCGCCCCTGGCTATGTCGTGATGCACCTGCTCACGCACCAATACCTCCAGAAACCCGTGAACAGCATCCAGCTTCGGGAATTGGCAGAACCCCTGCAACTCCAGTGGCCGGCAGCCGAATTCACCGACTCCGTCGAAGTCTATCTGCCGGAAACCGGCATCGATGACGAACCGGTGGCCGACACGTTCGCACGTCTGCAGGCCTCGCTGCTTACTCCCGCTCCACCACCCGGGGCAGGCACGACCACTCCGGGCACTCCCGCTGCCAATGCCTCCGCCGCCCCGTCCACAGCTGTCCCGCAGCTCAGCCTGACCATTCCCCAGGCCAGCCGCCCGGGGCTGTATCGGATTCGTCGCTTTCGGCCTGATGGTGCTGTCAGTGATCTGGCTGTGGCCCTCAATGTGCCTCCTGCCGAAAGTCCGCTGGCGATCGCTGATCCGTCCCGCGTGATCAACGGTCCTGAGCTGGATCACGTGCGACTGCTCAACGCAGATTCCGCTGCGGCGCTCGGAGGTTCCGCGGCCGGCCGCGAACTTCGCTGGATCCTCCTCGGTCTGCTCGCTTTCGTTCTCGTCGCTGAACAGCTCGTGTCGCTGCGGCTCAGCTATCACCCGGAGGCAGCGCAATGAATCGGCCGGCGTCTGCTCCCGACGAACTTCAGCCCGACTCCACGGAAACTCCCGGCCCGGTTCCCGCCTCGCCCGTGGTCGAAACCGATACCCGCGCCTTCACCTCCACCGAACTCGATCTTCCCGAATCCACCCCGGGAATTCTGATTGCCATTGCCGGGCTTGTGGCCCTGTTCACGGTCACCGTGCGAACGTCGCTGCGCGACTCACGATTTCTCAGCCGCACCGCTCGCACTCTGCTGCTCATTCCCCGCCTGCTGGTGCTCACACTGCTGCTCTTTGTGCTGCTCAACCCCCGCACGCGCACTCAGATCAGCCGGCTCGAAAAATCCCGCGTCGGGATCGTGATTGATACCTCGCTGTCCATGCAATGGCCAGCCGCCGACGCGGCTTCCGGCATGAGCACTCCTGCGAACGCCGCCGCTCCCTCCGCCCCAAAGCCAGCCCCCGGTACTCCTGACTCCACCACGGTCACCGGCGAAAGTCGCGCAGACGCTGTCATCCGCAAACTGCTGGTCTCCCCGGTCCTTGAAGAACTCAGTCGCAGCCATTCCGTTTCCATCTATACATTCGACTCGACACTCACAGGCCCCTGGGCGGTTGTCAGCGAGGGCAGCGTGCGATTTGTCAGTCCGGAGGTTCCCGCGGAGGATGCCGGCGAAGCTTCAGGATCGACAGCCGGTCCCGGCTCCGCTCCAGTGGCCGCAGTGACACTCGATAATCCGCTCTCCGCCACCACACCGCTCCCGTTGGACGACCCGCAGCTGGCTCAGCGCTGGCAGCAGCTCCTGCAGCCCCGCGGCATCGAAACCCGGATGGGCGAATCCGTTTACCAGCTGGTGGGTCAGGTCGCCGGTCGAACGCTGGCTGGAGTGGTTGTGGTATCTGACGGTCGCAGCAACGCCGGGCTGGACACTGAGCCTGCGCGACTGCGTGCCGAGCGATCCGGCACACGGCTGCTCTCAGTGGGCGTCGGCAGTCTCCGCCCCCAGCTCAACCTGCGACTCGCCGGTATGCAGTCTCCGGAAGACGTGCACCAGGGAGATCCGTTTGATCTGCAGGTGGCAGTCCAGGGTTCAGCGGCCGCCGGCCAGTCGGCAGTCGTGAAGCTGTTCCAGCAGACGGCCGGCAGCAATGGTTCCGATCGCCGTCAGGTGGCCGAAGAAACTGCTGCTATATCCGAGGATGGAGTGCCGACGACCATTCGATTCACGCAGACGCTCAGCGTTCCCGGTCGCTATGACTTCATCGCCCGCGTCGAATCCGCCTCCGGCACCTCCGAAATCACGCTCACGGACAACGAGCGCCGCCGCACCATTGAAGTGACTGACCGCAAGATGCAGGTGCTCATCATTTCCAGCGGTCCCATGCGCGACTATCAGTTTGTTCGCAACACACTGTTCCGTCACAGCGGAGTTACTTCAGACGTCTGGCTCCAGTCTGTCACCGATGAAAACTCCGGCATGGTCTCTCAGGAAGCCCGTCGACTGCTCACCCAGTTCCCCGCCACGGAAGCAGAGCTGTTTGAGTATGACGTGATTGTGGCGTTTGATCCGGACTGGACACGTCTGTCCGGCGAACAGCAGTCATTCCTCAATCGCTGGGTTTCGGAACACGCAGGTGGTCTGGTCGTAGTGGCCGGAGAAATCTTCACGCCGCGACTGGCCGAAAACCCTGACGTGGCCCGCGATGTGAGCGTTCTTTATCCGGTGCTTCTGGCGCGAGTCGCTCCGGGACTGCAGTCACCGCAGCGGGCAGATGAAGCATGGCCGGTCGTGCCCACTGCCGAAGGCCAGGTCGCTGAATTCCTCAAAATCGCCGATGCCCAGGGCAATGCCGACATCGAGCTCTGGCAGAAGTTTCGAGGCATTTACCGCACATTTCCGATTCGTGGCCTCCGCGACGGCGCCGTGGTTCTTCTTGAACACAACAACCCCCGAGCCCGCACGGAGCTGGGATTTCCGCCGTTTCTGGTGAGTCAGTTCTACGGCAGCGGTCGCTGCGTGTTTCTGGGTTCTGCTGAAACGTGGCGTCTGCGTGCCATCTCGCCGCAGGGACATCAGCGTTTCTGGACCAGCCTGATTCGGGAAGCCGGTCAAAGTCGTCGCAGCCGAGGTTCCGTGCGCGGGCAGCTGCTGCTGGATCGCAGCGAAGCAGCGCCCGGCCAGGCTGTCACCATCCGCGCCCGGCTTTACAATGCATCACTCCAGCCACTCATCGCGGAAGACGTGCCGCTCACGATTACCGACCCTGACGGAGCTTCGCTCACGATCCCTGACCGCCTGACGGCAGGCACTCGACAGCCCGGGCAGTTCCAGACCAGCTTCCGCCCGGCCAAACCCGGTCTGCACCGCATTACTGTGCCGATTCCCGAATCTCCGGACGTGCTCTCCGCGACACTCGAAGTCATTGTGCCGGGACTCGAATCCGAGAACCCGGTGCAGGACACTGAAACCCTGACGCGGCTCACCCGGGAAACTCAGGGACGCTATCTGACGCTGTCCGAAATCAGCACCCTGCCGTCGCTGTTGCCCGATCAAAGCCAGCCCGTGATCGTCGACGAACAGCTGAGAACACTCTGGGACCGCGCCCCCCTGATGTACGCCGCCATCTTACTGCTCGCTGCAGAATGGGCGTTGAGGCGTGTGTGGCGATTGTCCTGAGGATGATTCCAGCGGTCACTCAGAGGCCACCAAAGCTCCTGACACAGCTCATTCTGATCATTGTGAGGCTGACGGACATCTTTGTGATCCGGGTGATCCGGGTGAACCCTGTTACCTGTGTTACCCGTTTCGGCTGGTGAGTTGTTGTCGGATGCGATGGAGTTCCTGGAGGGCCTGCAGGGGTGTGAGATGATCGACCTGCAGGTTTCGCAGTTCGTCGAGGACGGGGTCCTCGGGGGACTCAAAGAGCGATTTCTGACGACGGCGCTGAACGGGGGTTTCGCGTTCCGGGACGCGTGGGCGGCCTTCAGCGTTGAGGTGCTGATTTTCAAGAGAAGCGAGAATCGAGGTGGCGCGTTCGGTCACTCGTTTGGGAACGCCGGCGATTTTGGCCACGTGGATTCCGTAACTGCGTCCGGCCGCGCCGGCGATGATGCGATGCAGGAACACCACGTCGTCATTGCTTTCGCGCACGGCGACATTCCAGTTGGAGGCCTGTTTGAGTGTGGTGGTGAGATCGGTGAGTTCATGATAGTGGGTGGCGAACATGGTGCGGCAGGCGATTTCGTCGTGGAGGAATTCAGTGATGGCCCAGGCCAGTGAAATTCCGTCATAGGTGCTGGTGCCACGACCGATTTCATCGAGGATCACGAGGCTGCGGGAGGTTGCTGCGTTGAGGATTCTGGCGGTTTCCGTCATTTCCACCATGAAGGTGCTTTGTCCCCGTGCCAGTTCATCGCTGGCACCGACGCGTGCAAACACACGATCAGCAAGTCCGATGCGGGCGGATTTGGCGGGAACGAAGGAGCCGATCTGGGCCATGATGGTGATCAGCGCTGCCTGACGAATATAGGTGCTCTTGCCCGCCATATTGGGGCCGGTGATGATCTGAATGCGGCCGGAACCGGGGTTGCCCTGAGCATCGGGCGGAACTCCAAGCTGCACATCGTTGGGGACGAACTGTCCGGCGGGCAGAAGGCGATCGAGGACCGGGTGGCGACCGTCACGGATGTCGAGGATCGGAGTGTCTTCGAGCGTGGGGCGGCAGTATCGGCCATTGGCGGCGACGGCTGCGAGGCTGGCGAGAACGTCGATTTCGGCCAGCGCTTCGGCGGTGCGGAGGAGTTGCGGGACGGCGCGTGCGATCTGGTCGCGGAGTGCGTTGAAGAGATCGGCTTCCAGGGCGCGGGCGCGGTCTTCTGCGCGGAGCACTTTGTCTTCGTATTCCTTCAGTTCAGGGGTAATGAACCGTTCCTGGTTCTTGAGTGTCTGCTTGCGAATGTAGTCGGCAGGAACTTTCTCGCTGTTTGCAGCGGTGACTTCCAGGTAGTAGCCGAAGACTTTGTTGAAGCCGATCTTGAGACTGCTGATGCCCGTACGTTCAATTTCACGGGCCTGGTAAGCGGCCATCCACTGACGTCCGCCGCGCATCAGATCACGGAATTCGTCAAGTTCGGCGCTGAATCCGGGGCGAATGACGCCGCCATCGGAGACGGACGGCGGTGGATCTTCGACGATTGTGCTGGTGATGGCGGAGTGGACTTCGGGGCAGAGTTCAATGTTCTGTTCGAGCTGCCGGATGCGGGGGGCGGAACGCTGGGCAAGTGCGGAACGGAGTCGCGGGAGCTGTTCGAGTGTGCGGGCGAGACAAACCAGATCCCGCGGACTGGATCGGCCCGTGGCTACGCGGGACGTGAGTCGCTGGACATCCCAGGTCTGTTTGAGCAGTTCGCGGAGTTCTTCCCGGAGTGAGGGGTTATCGTGCAGTTCTGAGACGGCGTCCTGGCGGGCTGTGATGACGGTGGTATCGGCGAGCGGTGAGGCGATCCATTCGGAGAGCAGCCGTGAGCCCATCGGCGTGCAGGTGTCGTCCAGCACGCCCAGGAGAGTGAAATCGCGGCGGTTGTCGCGGATGGTCTGCGTGAGTTCGAGGCTGCGGCGAGTGGCTTCGTCGATGATCATGTGCCGCTGTCGACGGAAGTATTCCAGTCGCAGGATGTGAGGAAGCGCGGAACGGGACGTTTCACGCACGTACTCAAGGAGCGCTCCGGCTGCCGTCACTGCAGGGGTATCTTCGACGTCGAAGCCTTCGAGCGTTTTTGTGCCGAAGTGATCATTGAGCAGTCGGCGGCATTCTTCGCGGGCAAAGCACCAGTCAGGCCGCGTGGTGAAGACGATGGAGTGGCCATCGCTGCGACGGTCAGCGAGCGGGCCGGACTGGGCGGCACTTTCGGGAATGAGACATTCAGCGGGGCGAATGCGGGCGAGTTCGTCGTGGAGTTGTGCAGCGTCAATGTCGGTGAGCTGGAATCGGCCGGTTGACAGTTCCAGCCATGCCAGCCCCAGGCCGGTTTTGGACGGTGCGAGGCTGGCGAGAAAGTTGCTTTGACGCGGGTCCAGCATCTGATCGTCGGTGAGTGTCCCGGGGGTGACAACGCGAGTGACCTCTCTGCGGACAAGGCCCTTCGCTTTTTTAGGGTCTTCAACCTGATCACAGATGGCTGCGCGAAAACCGGACTGAATGAGTTTTTGCAGGTAGGTGTCGAGCTGGTGCCATGGGAACCCGGCCATCGGGATCGGGTTTTCAGAGCTTTTGTCGCGGCTGGTGAGCGTCAGTCCGAGGACGCGGGAGGCGTTCTGGGCGTCTTCGAAGAAGAGTTCGTAGAAGTCGCCCATGCGGAACAGCAGCATGGCCCCGGGATGCTGCGCCTTCACTGCATGGTAGCGTTCCATCATCGGCGAAAGTTTGGTCATAGCGATGACTCAGGCGAAGACTTCAGAGCGACTTCACATCAGGAAAAAGCATGCTGACGCTGGTCCGGCGGTGAATGGAATAGATGGCCTGGGCAAACAGCGGGGCTACGGAGATGATTTCGAAGTGGGGGCCGAGCGATTCGACGGGGGGCTCGATGGTGTCCGTCATGAACATCCGGCGAATGTGGCTGGCCTCGATGCGATTCACCGCTCCACACGACAGCACCCCGTGCGAAACAGCAGCGAAGATGTCGACTGCTCCGCGCGACAGGAGCACCTCCGCCATGCTCACCAGCGACCCGCCCGTAATCGTGAAATCGTCCACCATCAGCACATTGCAGCCACGCACGTCACCGATCACCTCAAGCACCTGGGCCGTTTCAGAATGGTCCTTCCGCTGCTTGTTGCCGATGACCACGGGCACGCCCAGAAGATTTGCATAGGCCGAAGCCGATTTGGCAAAACCCACATCAGGGCTGCAGATCACAAGATTGGGAATGTTCAGTGAGCGGATGTGGTCACAGATCACCTTCCGCGCGTAAAGATGATCCACGGGAACGCTGAAAAAGCCCTGAATCTGCGGACTGTGAAGGTCCATGGTGAGCACTCGATCAGCCCCGGCTGCCTCGATTGCATCCGCACAGACCCGAGCCCGAATCGACACTCGAGGTTCATCCTTCTTATCGCCCTTGGCGTAACTGAAGTAAGGAATGACTGCGGTGACCTGAGCAGCGCTGGCACGCTTCAGTGCGTCGATCCAGAAGAGGAGTTCCATGAAGTTATCGTTCACAGGGCGATGCACACCCTGGATCACGAAACAATCCCGGCCACGGACGTTTTCGAGCACTCGTACGAAGACGTTTCCTTCGCTGAAAATCTGAGCCTCGCAGGGGGTCAGCGCGACACCCAGACATTCAGCAATGCGCGCAGCAAAAACGGGATTGCCGGAACCTGCAAGGATTGCCAGATCGCCCATAGGGGTGGAAGGAGCGGGATAAGCGGGATTTGGGGGGTCCGGAGGACGTGTCATGGGTTCAGGTTCGGGCACAGGATTTGACCGCGCACCATCGAAAATCGATCACTGGGGCGGGGGAAACCGCTATTTTACAGGAGGCAATGGGTATGGCAACCGTGGGGGCGTGTGAGTGTTGCGGACGTGAGTGACCGGGAAACAGCTCTGTGCCAAATTCCCTCTGTCACCCGCCAATTCCACTCGATTTCTCAAAGTTCTTCCGGTTTTCCCGGCGATTTTTAAAATGACTTACACTAATATCTCACGGAGTTGCCTCAAAGTTGCCCGTCAACAGTCCGGCAATCATCCTGGCCGCCTGTTCCGCCACGGCTGCTCTCCGCGGAGCCCCCAAATGACTCAGAATTCCACCGCATCCTCGCTGCTGGCCCGCGTCCACAGGCGACTCGCCTGCGTTCACGTGGCGCGTACCCTGCACCGCAGTCTGCTCGCTGCGGTCGGGCTGGGCTGCCTTGCGGTGCTGGTCGTCAGGCTCTTTGGATTACTCCCCCCCGGGCGCCAGCACCCCGAATATTTACTCATCGGACTCCCTGCCGTCGCTGCGGTTCTCACCTGGGTGTTCGCCCGCCGTATCGAGTCCACTCTGGCCGCACGCGTCGTCGATCAGCATGCCCGCACCGATGATCTTTTTCTGACTTTCGCCACACTCTCGTCCTCCGCCGGAAACTACCAGCCGCTTGTTCTCCAGTCCGCTGCCCAGGCTGCCTCCGCGATCCAGCCCGAACAGGTCGTTCCGTTCCGCCCCAATCGACCCATGGGAATTCAGGCACTGCTCTTCGCCACCTTCGCCCTGCTGCTCTGGTTTGTCCCCACCCTCGATCCACTCGGCCGTGTCGAAGCCGCCACTCGCGTTGACCGCGAAAAAGAACGGCTTAAACAATCCGTTGAAAGCATCCGCCGTCGCGAACAACAGGTTGCCCGCAAACTTCAGCAGGCCGAACAGCGATCCCAGGAAATCAACAAAAAAACCGAAGAAATGCTCGCCGCACTCCGCAAAATGAAGCCGGCAGAAAAACGCCCGAACTCCGAAGTGCTCCGCGAACAACAGCAGTCCCTCAACCAGCTCTGGAACAGCGTTTCCAGCGAAAGCGTCCGCGAAATGCTCGCCAAATCCGGGCTCGAAATGCAGTCGGGAGAACAATCCCGCAAAATGAACGAATGGCTCCGGGACCTCCAGAACGGCAACTCCGATAATCTGCAGAAGGAACTCAAAAAAGCCCAGGATTCCATGCAGGCAATGCTCAACGCCAAATCCTCCGAAGAACGCAGCAAAGCCGCCTCCGAACTCCGCAAACAACTCCAGGACCTCAAGAAATTCTCCTCCAAAAAAGCCGGCTCCAAAGAACTCGAACAGTCGCTCGACCAGGCCCTCAAAGCCCTCGAAGCACTCGCACAAAAGAAGACTCCCGGCGGTCAGAAAAGCGAATCCTCAAAAAGCGAATCCTCCGAAGCCGAATCTGCTGCTGATCCCTCCGATGAAGAACTTGCCGAACAGGCCCGACAGGCCCTCCAGGAATCCCTCGAACTCGCCGGCAAAGAACTCCAGGATATCGCCCGATCCGCAGAAGATATTCAAAAGGTTGAACAAGCCCTCAAAACACTCCAGCAGGCCGAAAAGCTCAACCAGCAGGGACAAATGGATGGCGAACAGTGCGAAGGCTGTCAAAGCATCGCTGAATACGCTGAACGACTCAAACAAATGCAGCAGAATGGCGACGGTGAGGGCCAGGGCGGAGTTGGCGGCAAAGGTGGCATGATGGCCGAAGACAACAGTGACCCCGAAGGCTACAAGGACGAACGGACCCGTGGACAAATCACCGCCGGTAAACTGCTGCTGTCCATCCGGACCCGCGAAGCGGCCACCGAAAAAGACTTCGACCCCGAAGAACTCCGCAAATATCGGAATTCAGTCTCCGAAATTCGCACCGGTGTCCAGGCAGCCATCGAAGCTGAAGAAATCCCCCCTGGCTATGTTGATGGAATAAAGCAGTACTTCGATACGCTTGAACCCGCAGAAACTCCGCAAGCCCCGTCATCATCGCCAGCCGCCCCCGCCACTCCGGCGGCACCCTGACTGCTCCCTTCATCGCAGCCGTAACCGCTCAGGCCCCGTCCGCCATTCCTGCAGACTGATCGCTCGACCACCGGCCACAATGATGTGGTCCACCAAAGGAATACCAATCAGATCACCCGCCTCCTCCAGCCTCTCTGTGACACTCAGATCCATGTCACTCGGTGTAGGGTCGCCCGAAGGATGGTTGTGCACAGCCAGGATGCTGTTGGCTGCATCGCGAATTGCCGGGCGAAAGACCTCCCGAGGATGCACCAGGCTGTTTCGCAAAGTGCCAACCGTAATCTGATGGCACGAAATCGGATGGCTCTTGCTGTCCAGAGTCACCATGTGAAATTCCTCCTGGCGAGCGTCGTGGGAAAGACGGCTGAAGCGTTCCAGGCAAAATCGCAGAGCTTCTCCCGGGTTGGCGATTCGGGGACGATTGCGAAACGAAAGCTCCGACGCGGACTGCACCCGACGCCCCAGTTCAATGCCCGCCATGATCTGGCAGAATGCAGGAGCACTCACCGCGCGACTGATCTCCCGAAGCTCAGCCAGCCCGAAATCCGGCAACCGTTCAAGATGCTGGCCGATCCGGACCGCTATCTTTTCTCCAGCCTGCACCGCAGATTCCCCGGGACGGCCCGAACGGATCAGGATCGCCAGCAGTTCAGACAGCTTCAGCCTCGCCGGACCCTGCTCAATCAGTCGCTCACGCGGGCGGTCTGACAGCGGCGTCGCCGTGATCTGGGTGCCGAGGATCTGCGACGAAACCCAGTCGCTCACGTCGAACTCCTGCGCTGCACGCTGCCAGCGATATCGCGGTCCGCTGCTGTCCGAAAACTGCTCCAGCACACCCTGCGCCAGCAGCTCATCGAGGATGCGGCGAGTGATCATCGGGTGCTGGTCAAAACAGGGCGCTTCGATTTCAGCCAGAGTGAACTCGGTCTGATCTCGCAGGCGTGTGACGATTCTTTCGTACAGGGAGTGCTGGTCCGGCTGAAGTGGCTTGGCAGTCACAATCATCGCTCCATGGTCTGACTGGTTACCCGCTGAAAAAAATGTCAGGCGGATAGCTGTTGGTGGATGTAAGATAATTCTCTGAGGGAGGAGTAAATAACCACCGCAAAATATCAGCGACGTCCGCAGGAATCGAGATGTGGGGGCAAAAAGCTGAGCTGTGCTGCCGGTTTCACAGACACTCTGCAGCGATTGTGGCAACAGGGAGGAATTTGCGGAATTGCCGCACACTGCCCACGAAACGCCATTCATGATATTCTTCGTACCTGTCAGTCTGTCCGCCACCGGATCAACCAAGAGTCAGCGCAGATGCACCGATCAATCACCGTCCTCAGCAACTGCCTGATACTGGTCAGCGCCTGGTCGGCCTGTTCTGCCAACCTCCCCGCGCAGCCTCCTGAAAGCCGTCGCGGACAACTGCCGGCAAAGCTGCATATTGCCATTTTTGACGGTCCGGGCGTCAGTGACTCCATTAAGAGGGTGGAAGAGGATCTGAAACGCGAGCAGGAAATTCAGCTTGAACGGATCGGTGTCGCGCAGATCGCCTCCGGAGAGCTCAACGGAAAGCACGTGGTCGTCTTCCCCGGAGGCTCCGGGGGAGGGCAGGGGCGCGGTCTGGGTGAGGCGGGGCGGGAACAGGTCAGACAGTTTGTTGCTGCCGGAGGTGGCTACGTCGGGGTTTGCGCCGGAGCTTACCTCGCTTCGGCCGACTACGACTGGTCCCTGAATCTGCTGGATGCTCGAGTGCTTGACCGCAGGCACTGGGCCAGAGGTTTTGGTAATGTCAAACTGGCGGTCACCCCCGTTGCCTCCGAAAAGCTCGGGGTTCCTCCCAGCATCACCGTCTACTACCACCAGGGGCCGCTCCTCGCGCCAGCCGGTAAAAAAGAGATCCCTGATTACATCGAGTGGGCTCAGTTTGTGACAGAAGTGCGGAAGAAAGGCGTTCCCGGCGGCGTCATGCCCGGAACAACAGCAATTGCAGCGGGGGAGTTTGGTGCAGGGCGGGTGTTGGCGATCAGTCCGCACCCTGAGCGAACCGGGGAATTAAACCACGTGCTGCCAGCTGCAATCCGCTGGGCAGCTGGGAATTCTCCTGAAGCAGTTCTTCGAAGAGCAGAGCAATGACAGTCACAAATCAACAACCCCTGCCAACCGTCAGCGAAATCTGCTCGCGGCTCGATTCATTCGCCCCACCCCGCCTTGCGGAGTCCTGGGACAATACAGGGCTTCTCCTCGGCCGCTCCGATATCCCCGTCCGGAAAATGCTCACCTGCCTCACTCTCACGGAGCAGGTTGCATGGGAAGCGGTCGGAACGCAGGCACAGTTGGTGATCACACATCACCCTGTTTTCTTCCGCCCCCTGCGAAAGCTCACGGACGCCACCAGCGAGGGGCGCATGGCACTGGTTCTGGCCGAAAACTGCATTGCCGTCTACTGCCCACATACTGCATTCGACAGCGCTGCATCCGGAATCAACCAGCAACTTGCTGAATCGCTGGGGCTTGAATCCATCAGACCTCTGAGACCGCTCACAGACGAACCATCCCTCGGAGGCGGTCGGTTCGGTGTTTTCTCTCGTCCCGTCCCGCGATCAGAATTCCTCAGCCGTGTTCAGGCTGTCACCGCCGCAGCCTGGCTGGAATGGTCGGGAGCCGGACCGGAACGAATTCAGCGCGTGGCAATCGGTTGTGGGGCCGGGGGAGAGTTTCTGGCGGATGCCGCAAGGCTCGGCTGCGATACGTTCGTCACTGGCGAAGCCCGCTTTCACGGAATTCTCGAAGCGCAGTCGCTGGGGCTGAATCTTGTATTGGCCGGGCATTATGAAAGTGAAAGGCCTGGGGTCGAGGAGCTTGCACGGCGACTCCGGGAGTGGTTTCCACAGGTCGACACTGCAGCATCGGCTGCGGAACTGAATCCTTTGCGGATTCACATCAACGGAAGGCCGGAAAATGTCTGAGAGTGGGGGCGGGACACAAATGCGGCCACCGGCGACCGAAGAGTCGTGGTGCCTTCCTGAGTCGGCGAATCAGGCTGTTTTGCGGGGGCTGTCACTGCGATGTCCGCTGTGCACCAAAGGAAACCTGTTTCGCAGTTGGTTACGGATGCGGGAGCGATGTGAGCACTGCGGCTTTTTATTCGACCGCGGTCCTGGCTATTTCCTTGGTTCTACATATATCAACTACGGGATCACAACGCTCTCAACGACCACCGCCTACATCTGGCTCAGATTTGGCCTCGGGATCCCGAGGAGCCTGCTCGTTCCGTGGCTCGCGGGCTTTTGTGTCTTTTTCCCTCTAGTTTTCTTTCGCTATGCACGATCATTGTGGCTGTCCTTCGACTGCTGGCTCGACCGCCAGGGGGCGATGGATGGGCGGGAAGAGCCCGAGTGAATCAGGGCTGAAATCTTTTTCGAAGAAATCTGGCCCACGGCATTGACTCGAAACTTCCGGCGGATATACTTCCGCCTCGCCGCTGAGACAAACCAGTTGCGAACCACAAGATCCGGTGTCAAAAATAAAAAACTGATACAAGATGTTGTGGTTGGGTTGCAAAAGAAGTCGATAACAGTTAGACTTCCGCAACGCGAAACCTGCGACTGCAGGAAGTGAAGCTTTGATCTTTGACAACACGATTGAGTAAGTGAGCCTGAGAGATTTTGGCCGACGAAAGTTGGATCGCCATCCTTTGACCGGGATGGCAAACAGGTCACTCTTCTTGCTAAATTCCAGAGGAAACTCTGGTAATGCATATTTTTGAAGGGTTTGATCCTGGCTCAGAATGAACGTTGGCGGCGTGGATTAGGCATGCAAGTCGAGCGATCACCAGCAATGGTGGGAGCGGCGAACGGCGTAGTAATGTGTAGGAACGTACCCTCTGGTCGGGGATAGCTACGGGAAACTGTAGGTAATACCCGATGAACTCTGCGGGGCAAAGGTGTGATTCCGCCGGAGGAGCGGCCTACATGATATTAGCTAGTTGGTGGGGTAATGGCTTACCAAGGCGATGATGTCTAGGGGGTGTGAGAGCATGGCCCCCACGACCGGAACTGAGATACTGTCCGGACACCTACGGGTGGCTGCAGTCGAGAATCTTCCGCAATGGACGAAAGTCTGACGGAGCGACGCCGCGTG
>CAZLOQ010000019.1:0-55227 GCA_964561125.1 uncultured Chitinophaga sp.
TCCGCAGACCGGTGCAGTGCTGAAGGTCGGGGCAGTGATCGGATATCTGCTGGCAAAGGGTGAGGCTGAGCCTTCCGGAACTGGCGGCAGCGGTGCAGATTCGGCAGTCGAAGATGTGGAAGAGACTTCGGGGCTGTCAGCAGTACCGGCCGCAGCGCCTTCAGTTCGTCGCCTGGCCCGTGAACTGCAGGTACCGCTTGGCGCCGTACAAGGGTCTGGTCGTGGTGGCCGCATCGTGGAGGACGACGTGCGGCAGGCGGCTGCATTGACGGTTTCCGGCGAAGATCGAGGTCCGACAGCAACTCCGCGAGCGCGGAAAGCGGCAGCTGTTCACGGCGTCAACTGGAAACAGCTCACGGGCAGCGGCCGGAATGGGCGGATTCGCGAACGGGATGTGCTCGCAGCAATTTCCGGCCCGGCTACTCCGCCCCGGCCGATGACTCAAACACCCCCTGCATCAGCTCGCTGGCAGCCGCTGGAGGGACGTCGCGCGGTGATTGCCCGCCGCATGCAGGAAAGCCGAAATCAAACGGTCCCGGTCACGCTCACAGCCCGCGCCCGGGCCGGTGCACTCGTCAGTCTCCGTGACCAGTTTCGTAATGCGAAGATTGATCCGGTGCCCGCTTATCACGATATCCTCGCAAAGCTCGTCGCCGAATGTCTTGCGCAGCACCCGCTGCTGGGGGCGCGGCATGACCGCGGCGGCATTCTGCTTCCCGACCTTGAACAGCTGCATCTGGGCCTCGCCGTGGATACTCCGGATGGTCTGATTGTGCCCGTGTTGCGCGATGTCCGCAGAAGGAGTCTCCGGGAGCTGGCTGCTTATTCCGCGGAGTGTGTTACGCGTGCCCGCAGCGGGAAACTCACGGCAGCAGATGTCGAGGGTTCCGTGTTCACTCTGTCAAGTCTGGGAAGTCTGGGGGTCGACGGATTCAATCCCGTGATTAACTATCCTGAGACCGCGATTCTGGGGGTCGGGGCCATTCGTTCCGTGCCCGTGGTTCTGGAGGGTGATCGGATCGTCGCCGGGCAGGAGCTCGTGCTGAGTCTGACGTTTGATCACCAGACCATCGACGGTGCTCCAGCGGCTCGATTTCTGAAAGACCTTGTGACTGCTGTTGAAAATCCGGCCGCGAAACTGCTTTGATGAGCAGGCTGCCGGACGTCTCGGACCTCCTGTCGGCTGCCGTCCCGTCGGTCAGCCAGGTCCCTCGGACCAGTTCCAGCAAACGTAGCGACCGCCATCAAGGCTCGGTTGTTGTTTTGGTCCCGACCGGTTTCATTGAGGTTGACAGGAACCGCTGCATTCGGCCCGAAGCACTCTGAGGGTACTCCGACGGGAATTTCCGCTGTCGTTGCTTTTCCACACCAGGAATACGTTGGCGTGTGAATTCGGTGTTCTTCGTTACGGGCTTTCTTTGCGGGATTTCGGTCACAGGGTGTCTGCATGGATTCTGGTCTCAACCTGGGAGCCTGCTGCCACCGCTTTCTGTTCACCTTCTCCAGCTCTGCCATACGCCTGTCGCTGGCTTTCAAACGGACTTCGAGGGAACTCAGCCGAGCCAAAAGCTGCATCACGAAGGCTCGCACAGCGGGTTTCGTCGGCGGCCGGAGCTGGCGGAGTGATTGCAGCCGCGAGTGATTTCGTTAATGTGCACTTTGTGCCACTGCCCCACCCACCGCAGATCATCCGGCTTTCACCCGTTCATGGACCCATCACGATGTCTCTCCGCCGCCACTGCCTGCCAATCGCTGCTCTTCTGTTGTGGACCACACTACTGCTTCCCGCCAGTCACGGTCAGACTTCCGCACCGCCACTCGAAGATTATATCCGTGACCACTACATCAAGCAGGAACATATGATTCCGATGCGCGACGGCGTGCGTCTGTATACTGCCGTCTATATTCCTCGTGATACATCCGTGAAATGGCCTGTTCTGATTAAGCGCACACCCTATGGGTCCGGTCCTTATGGACCGGACAGATTTCCAGCAGGCCTCGGACCGTCCGCACACTTCGCAAGGGCGGGCTACATCTTCGTTAATCAGGACGTCCGGGGGCGATTTCTGTCTGAAGGGACATTCGAGCAGGTGCGGCCCCATCTGCCGGTCAAGACCGGTCCGCAGCACATCGACGAAAGCACCGATGCGTGGGACACCATCGACTGGCTTGCGAAAAACATCCCGGGCCATAACGGGAAAGTGGGCATGGCCGGGATCTCTTATCCTGGCTTTTATGCATCGGCCGGAATGATCGACGCCCATCCGGCGCTCGTGGCCGTCTCACCCCAGGCTCCCGTCGGTGACTGGTACTTTGATGATTTTCTGCACCATGGCGCTTTCTTTCTGGCGCATGCTTTCCGCTGGCTGAACAGCAACGCCCAGGAGCGGCCTCACCCGACCACGGAGCGCGCTGTTCCCAGCCCCCTGCCATCCATTGACGGCTACCAGCTGTTCCTTGAGGCCGGCACGATCGCAGAGATTAACCGCCGCTGGCTGAAGGACAGTGTGCCCTTCTGGAACGAGATGATGGCGCATCCCAATCGTGACGAATTCTGGCAGCAACGTTCGATTCTGCCGCACCTGAAAAATACGGCCCCGGCAGTGATGGTGGTCACCGGCTGGTTCGATGCCGAAGACCTGTACGGGTCATTCAAAACGTATCAATCCATCGAACGACTCAACCCGCACGTCAATAATGTGCTTGTCGTCGGTCCATGGATTCATGGTGGCTGGTCATCCACTCGCGGCGACCGACTCGGACAGATCTCTTTCGACTCCGCCACAGCAGAATACTACAGGTCGGAAATTGAGTTCCCGTTTTTCGAAAAGTATCTCCGGGGAAACGATCATCCTGCACCTGCTGAGGCGACCGTCTTTGAAACGGGCACCAACACCTGGCGAACCTTTGACAGATGGCCTCCGCAAGAGGCCAGAACCGCACGTCTGAGACTCCTCCCGCACGGCAGACTCGCCCCCGAAACGCTTGCCGGAGAACCTCTGCCCGGCACCACTGCGGTGACTGTCACCTCAGCCGATCCGGACCCCGGTTACGACGAATACATCAGTGACCCCGCGCGACCGGTGCCGTACACCGAAATCATCACCAATCGAATGACAGTCGAGTACATGGTGGAAGACCAGCGGTTTGCGGCGCGACGCCCGGATGTGCTTGTCTACCGGACAGAACCGCTCACAGAAGACCTCACCATGGCCGGCCCGCTGATGGCCGAGTTTCACGTGTCCACCACCGGCACCGACGCCGACTTCATCGTCAAGCTGATTGATGTTTTCCCGGACGGCACTGACCCCGCGCTTCTTCCCGGCTGTCAGATGATGGTCCGCAGCGAAGTGCTCCGCGGGCGTTTTCGCAATTCCTATGAACACCCGGAAGCTTTTGTCCCCGGCGAACCTGCAAAGATCCGGCTTGAGCTTCTGGATGTGCTGCATCGGTTTCGTCGCGGGCACCGCATCATGCTGCAGATTCAAAGCACATGGTTCCCGCTGGTGGACCGCAACCCCCAGACGTTTGTGCCGAATATTTATTTCGCCAAACCCGAAGATTTCAGGAAGGCCAGTCATCGGCTGTACCGCAGCGGCGATTATCCCGCTGCGGTGACCTTCGGACTTTTGCCGTAACAGCCCGACGACCTGCCGCACTTTGCGTCGATTGCCGGCTGAGCCAACCATCCGGAACAGCGAAAGACTCACGGCGACTGAAAGTACACCCCGACGTTGTTGCCATTCGCACGTTCAGAAACGCCGCGCTGGTCCGCGACGGGTGTGAGCAGTTTCAGGCCGTTGCCGACGGGGCGGTTGAGCAGTTCTGATTTGTCGTCGCCGGGCAGCTGCGGGTTCCACCAGCAGAGTGTGGACGAGCCGCCGCCGTCCATGTTGATGCCGTCATCGGCTCCCAGCTCCAGCAGCCACTGCCCAAGTTCTGCTGTCGTAGCACCGGCGCTGGAATGTCGGCGACCGTCCACGATAAGAACGAGCAGCCAGCGGCCGTCCGCTGACAGGCCGAGGGCCGTTCGCGGATGCAGATCGTCACCTGAGGGCTGTACGACACCGTCCAGCAGACAGAACGCAAAACCGCTCACTGCCACCTCGATGTCGTCTGCCGTCATCGCCGCATCCGTGACCTGCATTCTGGCAGCCCCGGATTTCAGACGAATAAACGAGGGTGTCCCCGAGCCGGTGGACACCAACTGCCCGTCACTCACAGCAAAGCCCAGCAGATTGGTTTCGGTCTCCTGGTCAAACGGCACAGGCCACGGGGAGAAGGCATCGGCGTTGAATGCCAGCATCACCGGCCGCAGCCGCTCGCGTTCTGAACGCAGAAAGTTGCGGGCAGTCTGGCGACGCGTTTCTTTGGAGTTGTTCTGCCAGGCGTCGAGGCGGGGTGTGGTGGTGAGCCTGAGTCCCGGCTGCTCCAGATCAATCCTCGCAACACAGCGCCGGATGGGTCTGGGGGCCGTGAGTGCGTCCTGATGCAGCCGGATACCAGGCGCGAGTTCCCGGGCCGTGTTCCAGTCAACAGCATCCGGGGACGCCTGCGAAGCGACCGCAGCGGGTGACTGTCGGACGGCAGAGAGTGGCTCTGTCTGAAGAAAAAATGCCAGCCACAACACGAGTATTGACATGCTGAAGATCTCCCGGAGTCAACACCAATTCAGTTCATGCAAAGCGATATCCGGGGCAGAGATTTCTGTCAGCATGCGTCAGCCCGCGAATATCGCTCTGAGGATGATTGACAGGAGTCATCCGGAAAGCAACCGAGCTGCCAGGTAAACACGTCCGGCAGCAGGGAGGGTGGCGTCCGGGCGGGATACCGATTGCGGTGTGTCGTGCACGATTTTCCAGAGATTTCCAGCCGCAGCGACTTCGCTGGATTTGGTCCGATCAGCGAATCCCGCTACAACTCGGTTCCACCGCTAACTCCTGCCGCAGCCCTTCCGCCCCGACAACGCCCCGGAGCCTCCGCGTGTCTTCAACGAAATTCTCCCTGCCGTTGCTTCTTCTGGCCTTCGCCCTGCTTTCACTGCCAGCGTCTGCTCAGTCCCCGTCACCAGCGACCGACGGTCTGCTCCTGCATCTGCCGCTGCAGAGCGATTACCGGGACAGTGTCAGTGGCCGGATACTCCCCGGGACCGCTGACCGCGTGCAGCCGTCGAGCGGGGCTGCATTTCTTCGCGGGGCACCGCTGTCCATTCCCGCTGAACAGCTCAAATCGCTCGGCACCGGCGACTTCACATTAAGTGCCTCACTGCGGTTTGCGGCGGACGGTTCCGGTCACACCGGCGATCTGCTCTGTCAATACGACCCTGCTCGTCGGCGTGGATTGCATCTGACGCTGAAGACGGCGACCGGCGTGACATCCTGTCAGTCGAACCTGCGGCATCTGCAGTTCGGTATTGACGATGATCGCGGGGGTCGCTGGGAGAAGTGTGGTCGGCCGGGCGAATCGATTCTGTCCTTCGCGCTGGCCGTGCATGAAGACCAGTTGTATGCCGGCACGTGCGAACCGGCGGCTGGTAAATCCGGGCGAGTCTACCGCTACGACGGCGATTCCCGCTGGATTGACTGCGGGGCTCCTGATCAATCAAACAGTGTCACCTGCATGGCCGTCTGGCGGGACTGTCTGTACGTGGGCACTGGTAAGTACCGGCTGGGCGGTTCCAGTCTGACGGAATCGCCCAACGCGGAGCCGGGTGGTCGCATCTTTCGCTATGAAGGCGGTTCGAAATGGACGCTGTGCGGTACGCTTCCCGGCACCGAAGCGGTGGGTGGGCTGGTGGTGTTCCGCGACCGTCTGTATGCAAGTTCGCTGTATAAGCCAGCCGGGTTTTTCCGGCTGGAGCCGGAAAGCGGGACGTGGACAGTTCTGCCGATTCCCCAATCCCCGGACGCCACCGGACAACTCACAGACCGGCGCGTGGAATCGCTGCATGTGACGGAAGACGCGATAGTTGCCGGCAGTTACGATGGTGGGCGGGTTTATCGTTTCGCCGGCGACGTCTGGCAGGACCTCGGACAGCTCGGCGAGAACACGCAGACGTATTCCTTTGTATCGCTGAACGGCAGACTGCACGCAGGTACCTGGCCCAGCGGACGGGTGTACAGCTACGCGACGGATGGCACGTGGCAGGATGCCGGCCGACTTGGTGAGGAGCTGGAGGTGATGGGCATGCAGGTGCATAACGGTCGGCTGTTTGCGGGCAGTCTGCCGCTCGGCCAGGTGTACACGCTGAATGCTCCGGGTGAATGGGAGCTTTCGGCTCAGCTGGATCAGACACCGGACGTGAAGTACCGCCGAGTGTGGACGATGGCGGAGCATCAGGGGGCACTCTACTGCAGCACCCTGCCTTCCGGGGAAGTCTGGCGATATCGCCAGGGCCGGCAGGTGCAGTGGGGGCACAGTCTTCCGGAAGGCTGGCAGCATGTGGCAGCTGTGCGTTCTGCCGGGAAGCTCAGCCTGTTCCTCAACGGACAGCAAATTGCGACTTCGCCTCCCGCCGAAGCTGACGAACGCCCGTGGGACCTCACCAGCGAGGCTCCACTGCAGATTGGCGGCGGCACCAACGGGGTGCTTGGCGGCTTGCTCCGGGACCTGCGGATTTACTCGCGGGCACTCAGTTCGGATCAGATCCGTCGGCTGGCCCTTGAGCAGTAATTCTTCCCGGCTTCCGCACAGCACAGGCTGGGTTTGCCAGATTTCTGCAGTTGTTTACAATCCGCGACAATTCTTTGGTCACTCGCCGCCCTGGGCGCTGCGACCTGCAGACCACGCCGCTCCCCTTTCAAAGCTGTCGCTTTTTTCGCATAATCAGCCGCAGGGCATCAGCCTGCGTTTTTTCTGTGTGTTTGAGTGACAACCGGACGCTGATGTGTTCCGGCGGACCAGATCGACAGCCCATTTCCCCCACACCTCCAACCCCGCAAAGCCAGTGTTTCCCATGAGCACAGCAAATCCTTTTGGTGCCGAAGCCGTTCTCAACACCGCCGCAGGACAGGTGCGTTATTTCCGTCTGCGAAAACTGGCAGAAGACGGCATCGGCAACATTGAAACGCTGCCGTTCTCCATCCGCGTGCTGCTCGAAGCCTGCCTTCGCAACGTCGACAACTTTGTTGTGACAGCTGACGATGTCGTGAATCTTGCCAACTGGAATGCAGCCAAACCCGCAGAAGTCGAAGTGCCCTTCAAGCCGGGACGCGTAGTCCTCCAGGACTTCACTGGTGTGCCCGCCGTTGTTGACCTCGCAGCACTCCGCAGTGCCATGGTCCGCATGGGGGGGGACCCCAAAAAGATCAATCCGCTGGTTCCCTGCGATCTGGTCATCGATCACAGTGTGCAGGTAGACGAATTCGCCAGTCGCTTCGCTCTGCAGCGGAACGTCGAGATCGAATTTGCCCGCAATATGGAGCGTTACCAGTTCCTCCGCTGGGGGCAGCAGGCGTTCGACAACTTCCGCGTCATTCCTCCGGCTACCGGGATCGTACACCAGGTCAACCTCGAATATCTCGCCACGGTCGTCATGACCACCAACGGCGTGGCCTATCCTGACAGTCTTGTGGGCACAGACAGCCACACCACCATGATAAATGGCCTGGGCGTAGTCGGCTGGGGTGTAGGCGGCATTGAAGCTGAAGCTGTGATGCTGGGACAACCAATCTACATGCTCACCCCCGAAGTCGTCGGCTTCCGACTCACCGGACAACTCCCGGAAGGCTCCACGGCAACCGACCTCGTGCTCACCGTCACCCAGATGCTCCGGGCTCACAAAGTGGTCGGCAAGTTTGTCGAATTCTACGGCCCCGGCCTCGATACCCTCTCACTCGCCGACCGCGCCACACTGGCCAATATGGCTCCGGAGTACGGCGCCACCATGGGCTTCTTCCCCGTCGATGCCGAAACCCTGCGATTCCTCGAACGCACCGGACGCCCCAGACAGCTCGTCGATCTGGTGGAACGCTACTACAAAGAACAGGGGCTCTTCCGCACAGCCGATTCCCCCGAACCTCGTTTCTCCAGCACTCTCGCTCTGAATCTCGAAGACGTTGTGCCCTCACTCGCAGGGCCCAAACGTCCTCAGGATCGCATTCTGCTGAAAGACATGCTGCCCGAATGGCAGAAGGCGCTGCCCACCTTCGGCAAGACTCAGCCATCTGCACCAGTGAACGTGGAAGACAACGGCCACAGCAGCCGGATTACCGACGGGGCGGTGGTGATCGCAGCCATCACCAGCTGCACAAACACCAGCAATCCCAGTGTGATGATTGGCGCCGGACTGCTCGCCCGTAACGCTGTAGCTCGCGGCCTGAAGCGTCAGCCATGGGTCAAAAGCAGTCTCGCTCCGGGAAGTCGAGTCGTCACAGAATATCTCGAAAAAGCCGGGCTCGACAAACCCCTTGATGAACTCGGCTTTCAGACTGTTGGCTACGGCTGCACGACCTGCATCGGCAACAGCGGACCGCTCCCGGAACCCGTCGCAAAGGCCGTCACATCCGGAGACCTTGTTGCCGCTGCGGTGCTCTCCGGTAACCGAAACTTCGAAGGTCGCGTCAATCCACTCGTACGCGCCAACTACCTCGCCAGCCCGCCACTCGTCGTCGCCTACGCAATCGCCGGGACCGTTGACATCGACCTCGTCAATCAGCCCATCGGACAGGACAGCACCGGCAAGGACGTGTACCTCCGCGAAATCTGGCCTTCCCAGAAAGAAATCGCCGATACCGTCGCCGCCTCCATGACTCCGGAAATGTTCACCGAACAGTACGGCAAAGCTGCTCAGGGCCCCCCCGAATGGCAATCCATCACCGGTGCCGGCGGTGACCTGTACCAGTGGGATGAAAACAGCACCTATGTTCAGGAGCCTCCCTTCTTTGTCGACATGCCGCCTGAACCACAGCCCATTCGCGGAATCGAAAATGCCCGCTGTCTCGTCTCCGTCGGCGACTCCACTACCACCGACCACATCAGCCCCGCAGGCTCAATCAAAGCCTCCAGCCCCGCCGGACGCTATCTCCAGGCTCAGGGGGTCCAGCCTGAAGATTTCAACCAGTACGGCGCCCGCCGCGGCAATGATCGCGTGATGACTCGCGGCACCTTCGCCAACATCCGACTCAAAAATCTCGTCGCCCCCGGCACAGAGGGCAGTGTCACCGTCCACTTCCCCAGCGGCGAGCAAACGTCAATCTATGACGCAGCCATGAAGTACCGCGAAGAAGGCACCCCACTCGTGGTGCTCGCCGGCTCCGAGTACGGCACAGGCTCCAGCCGGGACTGGGCCGCCAAAGGCACCTACCTGCTCGGTATCCGCGCCGTGATCGCTGTCAGCTTCGAACGCATCCATCGCTCCAATCTTGTAGGTATGGGAGTGCTGCCGCTGCAGTTCCGCGAAGGCGAAAGCCGCGAATCGCTCGGACTCGACGGAACAGAAACCTTCGACATCAGCCTCAATGACAAACTTGAACCCCGACAGGCCGTCGAAGTCACTGCTCGCAAACCCAACGGCGAAGTCGTCCACTTCGTCACCACCTGCCGCATCGATACACCGGTCGAAGTCGTCTACTATCGCAATGGCGGTATCCTGCACACTGTCCTCCGCCAACTCGCTCGCGGTTAATTCCAGCACACAGATCGTCTGGCAAACTCTTTCAGTTTAGTGGCTCAGCATCAGACGACGTATCCGTCGCGGCTTGCGTCAGATTGTCTGTCCACTGACCATGCAGGGATACGGATTGCAAAGACTCGGGTATCCCTGCTGTTGGAAGAGTGCGGCGAGGCCTGACCGGAGGTGACATTGATGGGGGGATACGACGGCCTGGAAAGGCCGTCCTGCGTGAGTACCCGGTTGTATGCAGGACGGCCTTTTCAGGCCGTCTGCCACAGTCTCCGCTCGTGCGTTTCAAGGTGCCAGGCACTTTGCGGCTGCCCCAGAACGCGGCTCGATTTCGTCAGCCGGTGTAGCCTTTCATCAGTTCGCGGTACTGGGAGTCTGTATTGGTGAAGCGTTTGTAGAGGGTGGCGAAGCCAACGAGTCGTCCTTCGATGCTGTTGAAGTCAAAGGGGAGATTTCCATCGATATCAGCGACGCCATGGCGGATGCGGCCGTCATAGATCACGACATCTCCGGACTGGCAGGCGTCTTCATAGAAAAAGCGATCATCTCCGCGGCGAATAAATGCACCTCCGGAGTGAAAGTCGCGGCCTTTTTGAGAGATGATCAGGATGACCTGAGCAAAGCGGTCGAAGCCGGCTTCGGCAGCGGCGACGGCGGTGCCGAAATCGGAGTGCTCAGCCATGAATCCGCCACCGCGGACGTAGTGGTGGATCCGGGAGGCTGTCCAGAGGCCTTTTTCATCTTCGTCAACGGCAAAGTTTTCGGGTTCGCCGCAAAGGAGGTTGCGGAAGCGGGCGAGTCGTTTGAAGATTTCGTGTGAGCCGAAGAGATCGGGTCCGGTGAGGGGCAGCATGAAGGTGCGGATCAGTCGAGCACAGCTGTTGATGCCGGTGATGCCGCCGACCACGACTTTCTGGAGTGGATGGCGGAGTGCTTCGGCGTCACTGGCGTCGTGTTTACGGTCGAGTTGGGGATTGAACCGGGAGCGAACGCGGTCGAGGAGATCGCGGATTTCCTGCTGCGAGTAGAGGCCGCTCACGCGCGCGAAGCCGAATTCGTCCATGCAGCTGCGGATGGCATTGAAGTCAACGGCTGCGGGTGAATGGGCGAGGAACGAGGCTTTTTCGAGCATTTCGGTGATTTGTGAAGCAGAAGCGTCGGCCATATTGGTGATTTGATGAAGTGGTGGCTGGAGAGAGGACTTCAGATGTGCTGAATGGAGCAGAAGCGGAGCGGCCCGAGGCTGAGCAGCATGGAGCTCCACGTGAGCCCGGAGCCGAAGCCGGCGAAGCAGACGTTGAGCGTGGTTGAGTGAAGGACGTGGGAAAGATTGAGTGCGATATTGACGGGAATGGAAGCGCCGCTGGAGTTGCCGAAGTTTTCAACGACGTTGGACGGCATGCGAGCGCGGTCGACTTTCATTCTGGCGGCGAGTTTTTCGAGCATGAACCGATTGGGCTGGTGAAAGAGGTAGTAGTCGATGGTGTGTTCGGGGATTCCGGCAAAGCGCAGGAGTTCATCGATGAGTGGCGGAACTTCCCGCTGAACAAAGTTGAAGACGGCCGTGCCATCCATATGCAGGTGATCAAGGCTGCGGAAGTTGGAATCACCGGCATCGGTTTCGAGGGCGGTTTGGGGAGTGGAAGGCATACGGAAGCCGCCGGCGGGAATTGTCAAGGCGCTGCCGCGTGAGCCATCCATGCGGAGGTTGGCGTGGATGAGACCGGCCTCGGGGGATTTTTCGATGAGTGCGATGCCGATGCCGTCACCAATGAGCGGGAAGCTGTTGCGGTCACGTGGTGATACGCGGCGACTGATCACATCGCCGGCAATGAGGAGAACTTTCCTGACGGCGGATTGTTCGAGGAGGAGGCAGGCCTGAATGAGTCCCACGAGCCAGGCGGCACAGCCCTGATTGATATCGAGGCAGAAGAGATCCTGTTTAAGTCCGAGCCGGCCCTGGATGATGTTGGACGTCGGGGGAATGAAATGATCGGGGGATTGTGTGAGCACCAGCAGGGCATCGAATTCGTCGGGCTGCAGCAGGTGCTGGTCAAAGAGATGCTGGAGCCCGGCGCTGGCCAGATCGGAGACACACACACCGGGTTCAACAACGCGATGTCTGTCGTAGCCCATGACTTCCTGCAGGCGACGGGAACGTTCCGGGGAGAAGCCGAAGGCGGACATATCGTCTGCGAAAAGGAGTTCTCGACGGGGCAGCACAACGTGAATGCCGCCGATGCGTTTCCCGGAAAACAGGAAATTCACGGGGCCGCTCCGTTCTTCACCACGAGCTTTCGGATGTCTTCGATAGATGCGAAGTTTTCGGGGACGAAGTCCAGTGCATCGATGGTGATGTTGAAGGATTTTTCAAGTTCTGAAGTGAGCATGACCATGTCGAAGGAGTCGAGGAGTCCATCTTCGACGAAGTCAGAGGAGTTGCGGTAGTCGGCATCGGCGCGGATGCGGCTGAGGATCCGGAGGATTTGATCGTGCATGGTGAACGGCCGGAGAACGGGGAACAGAGGTGGTATCAGGGAGTCGATTTATCGGGCGGGGAGCAGGGTGATGGTAACTGTGTGAGCCAGAGAAGAATGCTCGCATCGGGACGTTTAATTACGCAGGAACTGCAGCCGGGAATCGGCGACACAGAATGTTGCGTGACTGCATTCCGGATGCTGTAGCGCGCGATGACAGGAGATTGGCGGGCGGGCAGGTTCGGGAGCAGCAGGCGTGGTTTGGGAAGGATTTCGAGCGGGCCATAGTCGAGCGCGCGGAGGAAACGGCTGATCCGGGTCAGGGACCAGTCAGGATCCAGCAGTCCCTGGGCGGGCACGTGGTGGCCGGCATGATATTCGGATTGGGAGCATGTCGGGGTACTGGTGGTGGAGAGAGACCAGTTGAGAAGTGCCGGGAGAAACTGATGAAAGAGCATTGTGGCGGCCCGCATGCACTCAGAGACGAGTTGCAGGGCGGTTGAATGGGGAGTGATAGGGATGCTTTTCCGGGCGATGACGGGGCCTGTATCAATACCGGAATCGATGAGATGCCAGGTAGCGCCGGTGTATTGATCACCGCTGAAGATGGCCCACGTGGGGGCGTTTCGTCCGCGGTGTCGGGGGAGCAGGGAGTTGTGGTAATTGATGAATCGCAGGTCGGGGTTTTGCAGAACTTTTGCGGGGACGATCCAGGCGTTGTTGGCGCTGACGACGAGAGTTGGTGTGTGAATGTCAAGGAAAAAGCCGGCGAGAGCCTGGGGATCGGAAAGTTTCTGCCAGGAGCATCCGGGGCGGTTGGCGGCGCGGTGCAGGAGCGAGAAGGGGGAGGAGTCGTTGTGGATGGCATGGACGGGAAGACCGGCATCGGCGAGTGCTGTGAGACAATCGCAGGCGATACGTCCACCGCCGAGAACGACAGCCTGCGTGAAGACGGACTGCGATAAGCGCGCGTGGCTGTGGGCAATGCGAGAGGTACTGGCGGAGGCGGCATCAGGCATGATGGTGGATAGCCTCCTGCTGGAGCTTCAGGCGGTCGATTTTTCCGTTGGGGTTGCGGGGGAGTTCGGGGAGGTGATTGAACGTGGCCGGCAGCATGTAGCGGGGGATGAGTTCGAGGAGTTTGCTGCGGAGGATACTGGTGTCGACGGGCTGCGGGCTGGAATAGAAGAGGACGATCTCCTGGCGTACTGCGGCATAGACCACGCAGACCTGCTGGAGGAGTCCGGTGGCGGCCGCGGCATTTTCGATTTCGCCCAGTTCGATCCGGTAACCGGAGTGTTTGATCTGATGGTCTTTTCGTCCGTGAAAAAGGATTTCGCCGTGCTGATTGACCGAGGCGAGATCTCCGGTGCGGTAAATGATTTCGGGATAATGTTTCTGCAGAGGATTCCGGGTGAAGACTTTGGCTGTGCGTTCCGGGTCATTCCAGTAACCCATGGCGAGCGAGGAGCCTTTGACGCAGAGTTCGCCCTGCTGGCCGGGAACTGCGGGCTGTTGATCTTCGGTGAGGATGAGGATTTCGGTATTGCGGCAGGGGAAGCCGATGGGGAGCGGTTCGTCATCCGCGAACTCTCTGTCGATGCGATACCACGTACAGTCGACTGTGATTTCGATCGGACCGTAGAGGTTGACGAATTCGGTGGCCGGGAGTGCTTTGCGCCAGAGATTGAACTGTCGGGTAGGAAAGACTTCGCCGGCGAAGAAGACGCGACGGAGGCTGTGGAGCGGATACTTTTGCAGGAGTCCGAGATTGGCGATGGCGACCATCACGGACGGCACCCAGAAGAGAAATGAGATGCGCTGCTGATCAAGGAATTCAACGAGTTTTGCGGGGAATCCGGTCCACGCATCCGGAATCAGACAAAGGCAGGCACCGGTGGCGAGGGAGGTGTAGAGTTCGAGGGTATAGATATCGAAGTACAGCGGGGAGAGGCAGGCGAAGCGATCGCTCTGGCTGAAGGGGAATTCGCTGAGGGTCCAGTCGATGAAGTCGATGATGTTGCGGTGATTCATGACGACGCTTTTGGGAACGCCGGTGGACCCTGATGTGTTGATGATGCAGGCGGGGTCAACATCAAGAGTCTGATTTCGTCGCCGGCTGATTTCATCAAGTTCTGAGGAGGCAGGGGTGGTTTCGAGGCAGTCTTCGATGAGGAGCAGTTGTGTCCGGGGAGGAATGATGGAGCGGAGATTTGCAGCCAGTTCTTTGGAGGTAATGACGAGGGCAGGTTCAAGGTTATTCAGAATGGCCGCGGTTCTTGGCAGTGGCGAGCGAACATCGAGGTTGCTGTAGCAGTTTCTGCTGCTGAGAGTGCCGAGGTTTGCGGCGATGGTTTCGATGCCACGGGGGAGGTAAACGCAGACCGGTGAGTTGATGGCGGAGGAGTTGCGGCAGATGGCAGCAGCCACCTGTGTGGCGAGTGTGAGGAGTTGGGTGAACGACCGGGACTCACCACGAAATTCGACGGCCGGTGCATCAGGGCAGAATTTCAGAGCCCCCTGTTCGGCATATTGGAGGACGTGAGTTTTCATAGGGGTTCCCCGGTGGCTGGCAGGGGATAGCATTTGCGGAGGATCAGGGCCGCGGAGTGATAGCGGAATCCAAAGTGGGTCACTTCGAGGTCAAACACAGGTTTGTTGGAAATGCTGATGCGGGTGGAGCCGCGTTTGATACCGGCGGCCGCCATCTGGTTGAAGCAGAAGTGGGTGGAGATGGCCCCGAGGCCCTCCCCATGCAGTTCCCTGCGAACACCGCCAAGCAGCAGCTGTACTTCCTGTTCTTTGATTTTGCGGTGACTGCGGAAGGTGAGTATGCGTCCGGAGTCAGCGTCGCAGACAGACCAGATTTCGTCCGATGGCCGAGCGAAGGACTGCCGCAGATACTCT
Source organism: uncultured Chitinophaga sp. (assembly GCA_964561125.1). Lineage (GTDB taxonomy): Bacteria > Planctomycetota > Planctomycetia > Planctomycetales > Planctomycetaceae > SXXK01. Next base: position 15,007 of record CAZLOQ010000019.1, read on the forward strand.
GCATATCGCCGTGTGGAGAATCCCGGAGGCACAAGCGGATCACGGGAGAAGCGATCGCAGAAGTCAAGCTCGGCAGCGATGCTGAGAACCTCGTCAAGCTGGGCGTGCGTGACGACCTGACGGTAGGTGAAGTTTGGAGCAGGGGGTCTGAACTGACGGCGAAAGGAGGCTTTGAGCTGCAGTTGGCAGTCCACAGGTGTGAATCCGGCCTTCGTCAGGTACTCGATGCGTTCGAGATCAGCGACATTAACAGCTGCCGTTACGCAGGCTGGAGCATACTCTTCGAGATACGTTGATTCGTGGAGTTTGAAGTCGTCGGTGGTGGAGAATGCAGTGATGTGGAGAACGTTGCGTCCCCAGATGAGGCTGTCGATCTCAAGACGTTCTGTTTGCATGGCTGTTCACATCGCAACCATGGGAAGGGAATGTTCGAAATCCGTTGGCGACGAATCCGGGGGCGTGAAGGGCGCGGTGATAAAGAACGAGGGATCCTGGTGGTAGAGCTGCAGCCAGAGCGATCTGGCGGCAGGTTCCGGGACACAGTGAATGAAGTTGTCTCCGAACGGCTGTGTGCGCATCGTCCCGGAGTCGGAGAGTTGCTGTTCGTAGGCAGCATTTCCCGGACCGGGAAAAACGCCGGGATAGCGAACAAACAGGGTTGCTGTGTGAGGCATCGCCTGACCGCTGAGCTGGAGTTTGCCATGGAATTCGCGATCGTAGCGGTAGGGCGCGCGTACGGTCCACTCGAGAAAATGCATGTAGGTAAAGCAGTCCCCGGGACGCACTCCGAAAAACAAAAATCTAACACCATCCATCTCGCTGAGCCGATGGAAGCTTGAATTTTCGCCGCAGGACTGGGCGCCCACGGAGATGAGTCGTTGGCTTTGCGGGCCCGTGGCAGCAACAGACATCAGGGGATCCGGGGAACGGACGGTTCCCGGAAGCTTGCGGAAAAATTCGCTGAGAACGCCCATCCGGCTGGGGGTGTTTTGAGGATCGTGAATCTCGCCGTTGATGAAGCTGAAGGTGAACGTGGGGAAGCAGACTGTAGACGGTCCCAGCGTGAGGAGCGTATCTGCCAGCGCCTGCAGGAGTTCGGAACGGCGGGCCGACGGCGCGCCGAAATTAATACCCGCGTGGATGAAGAGCACGCTGCAGTCGTGGGCACCGCAATTGCGCAGAGTGTCCCGAAGCGTAGTGGTGGAGGTGGAACGGCCATTGCTGGCCAGATACAGATCGCCGACCATAGGATGATTTCGTGCGGGGAGTTGGTGCGGCCTTTGAGAGGTCTGTTTGCTGCGCCGAGTTTCAGCCGGCTGCCGGGGACTGCTGAACCAGGCTTCGGGAATTCAGAAAGTGCAGCAGATCACCGGCAGTGTGCAGGCCCTGCAGATCAGACATATGCAGCGGCCACTCGCAACTTTCGTCTACAAACGAGACGATAGCGAGTACAGACAGGGAATCCCAGACGAGCGAGGATCGAAGGACGTAGTCCGGGCCAATCTGGTCTTCATCGAGGATGTGGGCAAGTTTTGTGAAGAGTGTGTCAGGATCCATGGTCGGACTTCCTTGAAGGCTGACAGCTGATGCTGTTTTTCGAGGATTGAGTTATGGGATGGTGTGGACATCAGGCGGAAAGGTCGCCAGTCAGGCTGCATCTTTTCGCCGAATAGCCGGAGCGTCTGGCGAGCGCCGAGAATTGCCAGCAGTGGACCGCTGTCTGAATTGTGGCGAGAACAGTGTCGGCCCTGGTGGTAGTGATGTTGTGACAGATCCGAAGGCAAATAGGCCGAGCACGGAGATCGTGGGTACAGGGGGCTGCAGAGACCCCGCCCGTTCGAGCGGTTTGAGGGCGGCGTTGCAGGACGACGTGAGGAGAACTTTGGGGATGCTGAAACTCTGTTGGAGGAGTTCAGCGCAGCGTCTGGTGAACAGACCGTCGCCGACAAGATTGCCGCAGGTCACCGCCTGAGCGATGTAGTAGAACTCTTTGCCCGCGATAAAGGGCTTGTTGAAGGGGATACGCACACCGTCGCCGACGGACTGTAGGATAGATAGCGATCATGAAGACTGAGCAACAAATGCGCAGCATAGGGATTCTGGCGAATTTAGCAAGAGCAGTTCTGCCATTTCCCTCAACAGTGGATTTGTTCATCCTTCTTCGAGGATTCTGCTGAGGCTCAGCGTTTGCGTTTGGGACGCTTTATTCCGGAGGTATCGCTGCTGCGGCGTCCTTTGCTTCCTGTGCGGGCGAAGCCGGGGGCATCTGTATCCTGTTTCCCCGGGACAGACTGTCCGAGCTTTTGTTTAAGCTGGTGGATGCGGTCGCGAAGCTGTGCGGCGCGTTCGAACTGGAGTTGTTCGGCAGCAGCGAGCATTTCTGCTTCGAGTTCGCGGAGGAATTCCTGGTCGACGAAGCGTTCCTCTGACTTTGCCCCGGAGGACTCGCGTTCGACACGTCGAGCTTCGATTTCCTCTTCGATGCCGCGTCGGATGGCTTTGCGGATTGTTTCGGGGGTAATGCCGTGTTCAGCGTTGTATTCCATCTGCAGTTTTCGGCGTCGGAGTGTTTCGTCGATGGCGCGCTGCATACTTTCCGTGACGGTATCGGCATACAGAATCACTCGCGCATTGACGTTACGAGCGGAGCGTCCGATGGTCTGAATGAGGCTTGTTTCGCTGCGGAGGAATCCTTCCTTATCGGCATCCATGATGGCGACGAGGGAGACTTCGGGGAGATCAAGCCCTTCGCGGAGGAGGTTGACGCCGATCACCGCGTCGTGCTGTCCTTCGCGCAGTTCGCGGAGGACTTCAACGCGTTCGACTGCATTGAGTTCTGAATGCAGCCACTGGCAGCGAATCCCTTCTTCTCTGAGATAGCCGGTGAGGTCTTCAGCGAGTCGTTTTGTGAGGGTGGTGATGAGGACTCGTTCGCCGGCAGCGGCGCGTTCGCGGATTTGTTCGAGGAGGTGTGGAACCTGTCCGCGGGCGGGTGCGACGAGGATTTCGGGGTCGACGAGTCCGGTGGGTCGGATGACCTGTTCCACGACTTCACCGCCGGCCTGGTCGAGTTCCCAGTTGGCGGGTGTGGCGGAGACCATGACTCGCCATGCGGGTCTGGCATTCCATTCATCGAACATCAGCGGGCGGTTGTCTTTGGCCATGGGGAGGCGGAACCCATGATCAACGAGCGTGGTTTTGCGGGCGTGGTCACCGGCGTACATTGCGCGGATCTGGGGGATGGTGACGTGCGACTCGTCGATGAACATCAGGAAATCATCGGGGAAGAAGTCATAGAGGGTGTAGGGAGCTTCACCGGGTTTGCGGCCGGCAAGTGCACGGCTGTAGTTTTCGATGCCGGGGCAGAAGCCGGTTTCCTTCATGAGTTCGAGGTCATGGCGGGTGCGGGCTGCGAGTCGCTGAGCTTCGAGGAGTTTGCCTTCCTTCTGAAACTTCAGGAGTGATTCGTCCAGTTCGCCGCGGATTTCATCGAGTGCATTGTCGATGCGGCTCTGGGGCAGCACGAAGTGCTTGGCTGGATAGATGTAAATTTCCCTGAGCGACTGGGATTCGCGCCCGGACACAGGGTCAATCATGCTGAGTTTTTCGATTTCGTCTCCCCAGAGTTCGATGCGATACGAGAATTCCTCGTATGCGGGCCAGCATTCAATAACATCCCCGCGAACACGGAATTTGCTGCGGGCGGGATCGAAGTCGTTGCGATCGTACTGAATCTCGATCAGCTTCAGCAGAAGCTGATCACGATCGATCTGCTGTCCGACATGCAGGGGAATCATCATTCCCAGGTAATCTTTGGGTGACCCGAGTCCATAGATGCAGCTGACGGTCGCGACAACAATGACATCGCTGCGGCTGACAAGGGCACTTGTGGCCAGCAGTCGCAGGCGGTCAATCTCCTGATTGATGGACGCATCCTTTTCGATGTAGATGTCGCGCTGAGGAATGTAGGCTTCCGGCTGGTAGTAGTCGTAGTAGCTGACGAAATACGTCACGGCGTTGTTCGGGAAGAACTCACGAAATTCCGCGTAGAGCTGCGCGGCGAGCGTCTTGTTGTGAGACAGAACCAGCGTGGGTTTCTGGAGTCTCTGGATGACATTTGCCATGGTGAAGGTTTTGCCGGAGCCGGTCACTCCAAGGAGTACCTGGGTGCGTCGGCCTTCAAGCACGCCGCGACTGAGAGCTTCGATGGCGCGGGGCTGATCGCCGGCGGGCGCAAATTCGCTGACAAGCTGAAATGGCTGCTGCAGTCGGTACATGGCGGCGATCGTGTTATGCGTGTAGCGGGGAGAAGCGCAGGATCACAGCTCACAGAAGCAAAGATCTGCCACGGGGTGCGGTGAGGCCGGTGAGGCTTCTGAGAAGGCGAGTTCAGCAGTCTTCAGGGGGCGGGATTGGCTGCCGAAGCCTTTGACGAAGCCCAGGTGATTGCGTGCCGGAGCTGTGGATCGGCGGCAAGCAGTGCCGGGAGATCGGTCGCCCTGCCGGTGGGGTCAGCAGCGGACGTGAAGACTTTCTGCCATGCGGTAAACTCTTCCGCAGTGAGTTTCCTGACTTGTTCTGAGTCCGGGCTGACTCCCCAGACGTCTTCGTTTTTGAATTCCGGATAGCGATGAATGTTGATTCCGCTGGGACGGAGATAACCGGCGGTCGTGAGTTTCATCGCCGACTGTCCGCGTTCCATCCGCACGACGGACTGAACGGTCCCTTTCCCGAAGCTGCGTTCTCCGATAACGACTGCGCGTCCGTTATCCTGAAGCGCAGCGGCGACAACTTCACTGGCGGACGCTGACTGACGGTTGATGAGGATGGCGAGGGGCAGAGTGTCGGGAATGACGGTGCCGTCGGCGGCTTCCCAGATGCGTTCCTTCACAGCACGGCCCTGCATCGAGACAATTCGCCCGGACGCAAGGAACATATCGCAGATTTCAATTGCAGCATCCATGAGTCCTCCGGGATTGGACCGAAGATCAATGACCAGTGCTGCGGGGTTCAGACCGGCGACCACTGCGAGTGTTTTGCGGAGGTCATCGATGGTGGAGCGACTGAAGTGGGTAATGCGCACGCAGGCGATGCGTTGAGCGGGATCAACCAGCCACACTGGCAAGCCGTCCGGACTGCAGATGGCCGGAATTACGGTGGGCAACTGAATGCGTTCTCTGGTGATTTCCAGTTTGAGCGGATTTTCTTCACCCGTCCGTCGCAGTGTAATGGTGACGGGCCGTCCTTCGGGGCCGGTCATCAGCCGATTGATTTCCGGTGGCGAGAGTGTTGTGACGGGTCTGGAATCCACTTCGACGAGCAGATCACCGCTGCGGACTCCGGCGCGCGCTGCCGGGGATTCCGGGAGGACACTCTGAATTTCTGCCCGCGTCGTTCCGGGAACCATCTGCAGACCGATACCGACGAATTCCTGATCGATGTATTGTTCGAATTTGCCGAGATCCTGCGGAGGGATCCAGGAGGACCATGGGTCCAGTCCATTGAGCATCCCGCGGATGGCATTATCGATCAGTTTTCGGCGGTCCACATCCCGGACATACTGCAGGTCGACCTGCCCGTAGGCTTCAGCAAAGAGCTTCATCAGTTCGAATTCTTCCCGGACTCTCGCGGCGGCCGCGGCCTTTTCGTCGCGGGCACTGAGCGTGCGGGCGGTGATGAAGCCGAGGCTGGCGGCAGCAAGACAGAGGAGAAGAAGGAAACCGCGTTTCACGGCCTGGATCCTGCAGCGGGTGAAGAGGGAACTGAAGCCCGGACCGGGGGACCGGGCGGTCTTTTCCTGAATCGCGATCCGCTTTCCCGCGACCGCTCAGGCGGCCTTTGCCATGGCCGGAGCGGAGGTGATCGGCACGGCGATTTCCATGGCAAGAACTTCGTCCGCCATAGCGAGGTAGTCATGGGCACCGTGGGACTCCGGTGCATAGTCAAGAACAGACTGTCCGAACCCGGGGGCTTCAGCGAGCTTGATATTGCGACGGATGCGCGAGCGGAAGATGCGGGCCTGGGACCACGGCGTTTCGCGATCACTCGACTGCAGAAAGTGCTGCAGGTCATCCACGACGTCGGCTGCGAGCCGGGTTCCGGATTCGTACAGGCAGAGCATAATTCCGGTAGCCCGGAGTTCGCGGTTGAGTCGGCGGGTGACGAGTGCGGTGGTTTCGAAGAGCTTGGAGAGTCCCTGCAGAGCGAAAAAATGCGGCTGCAGCGGGATAAATACTTCACTTGCAGCAGTGAGGGCGTTGATTGTCAGGATTCCAAGCGACGGCGGGCAGTCCATGATGACATAGTCGAAGCGTTGCTGATCGCGCCATGCCTGCATGGAGCGACGGAGCAGAAATTCCCGCCCCTGAACTCCGGAAAGTTCAATCTCCGTTGCGGCCAGGTCGATGTTCGCGGGCACAAGGGAAAGATTGTCCGTGATGAAGTGACGGGTGTCATCGAGTGAATTCTGTTGTGTGAACACGCCATAGACAGAGGCAGCATCGGGGCCGGCTTCGACCCCGAGGTGCAGTGAAGCGTGGCCCTGTGGATCCAGATCCATCAGACAGACACGGCGACCGCTGCGTGCAAGTGCTGCTGCAAGATTAACACTGGACGTCGTCTTGCCGACGCCGCCTTTCTGATTCATCACGGCAATAATGCGCATCCTGCTGATCCTGTCTCGTACCGATGCCTGAAACAGGGACGATCATCGTCCCGAATCTGAGCGGTGAGTCTAGCCTGCCCGGATCATCAGTGACAGATGCAACCGGAGCCATTCCGGCCCGGGCGGCACAGAGCAGCAGGAATTTCGGCGAGAACTGCTGATTTCCCGGCATGAAGCGGCAAAACCTGCCGGCTGGCCGGGAAGAAGCAGGCTGCTAGAGGCCCTTCAGGAACGTGCTGAGTTCGGGCCCCATACTCTCGTCGTCGGCACCAGGCGACTGATCCGTTGCCGAATCTTCTTCAGAGACCGCGACCGCTGGTTCAAAGTCTGCTTCCCGGCTCTTGTCGATGTCTGGAGAGCTTTCGTGATCTGCACTTTCTGCGGCCAGTGAGGACTCTTCGTCTGTCTGAGGTTTGTCAGGAAACCACGGATTAAGACGCAGAGTGGGCGGCAACGGCGCTTGAGAATCGTCATCCACGTGCCCATTGTCGCGGGACCACATGGGACGATCCGGAGGAAACTGTCCGGACAGAACACCCGGGTCGAGGACATCGACGCCGTCAAGAGCCGCCATGGCGCGAAGATCGATGTCATGTGCCGTGGTTACGGCATCAAGGCGATCACGGCGCGGGCTGTCGCCGGATTGACCGGGTGCGAACACCACAGCGTCCTCTGTGGAGGCACCGCCTGCAAGCTGACGTCCCAGTTCAATGATTTCCAGCCGACTGTCTGCGGCATGGGGGACATCTTCGATCGTTGCCTGCAGAGCCTGCACGGAAGACGTGCGAGGCTCAGTCGCATCCAGCCGCGAATCCTGCTCACGTCCGCTGAGTGTGGTTGCAGCGGATGATCCGGCAGATTCCGTGATCTCCTCGTTCAGCAGCCCCCCCGGCAGCACGTTCCCTGAAACGGCTTCAGGGCGCACATGCACCAGAAATCTGACCGGACCGAGGCTGATCTGCGTGCCGTCGGCGAGTTCCCGACGGACGCCGGAGGCGAGTCTGATACCGTTTACCCACGTGCCGTTGCTGCTGTCCAGGTCACTGATCGAAACTCCCTCCCGACCGACTCGAAGAAAGCAGTGTCGGCGACTGACCTGGGGTGCGGAGAGACGCAGGTTGCAGTCGGAACCTCGACCAATCACAATATCGTGACGCACAGTGATTCTGCGAACACTGGATGATTGATCCAGCAGCTCAAGAACGATCTTCATGGGAATGCCTGGCAGGCAGTGGAAGAGTAGGTGTACGGGTAAATCGGCGGCTTCTTTCCTGTTTTTGGAAAGGATTTCAGAAGTTCCGTCATTTCGCAAGGAGAAACGGGAATTTTGAGGAAATATCGACCCGTTTTGCGAGCGAAGACAGAATTTCAGCCTGGTGTTTTCAGGGTGTACAGGGATTGATCTCTGACGACTGCGACCAGTCGCCAGGACCAGTCGCCGGAAGTCTGACTCACTCGTTTGACGCTCCAGCGGGCCAAAATCCCCGGAAATGTGCCGGACGAAACCAGTGAATTTGCTCTGCACCTGCACTGGCGTTTGAACCGAAAAGCAGCTCAGTCGGTACGTTTGCCGGGAGCTCGCACGCCGCAGGAATCCGGGGAGGAGAGTGATTCATGTTCATTGATGCGCATCAGCATTTCTGGCGACTGGATTTGCCGTTTGATTACGGCTGGCTGTCTGCGGAGCAACATCGGGCGATTTGTCGCAACTATCTGCCTGAAGATCTGGAGCCGCACCTGCGGCGGTCCGGAATTGAGCAGACGGTGCTGGTGCAGACGCAGCATCACCTGGATGAGACGCGGTGGGCTTTGCGACTGGCAGAAGAGCATGCATTCATCGCGGGAGTTGTGGGCTGGGTGGATCTGGCAGCGGAGGACTGCGAGGAGCAGCTTCAGGAATTTACTGCTCATCCGCGATTTTCCGGCATTCGGCATATTGTGCAGGACGAGCCGGATGAGGATTTCATTGTGCGTCCGGCCGTTTTTCGGGGCCTGCGGGTGCTGGAACGTCATCACATTCCGTATGACCTGTTGTTCTACCATCAGCATCTGCGGCATGCGGTGACGGTGGCGCGTGCATTTCCGGAATTGCCGCTGGTGATTGACCATCTTTCGAAGCCGCAGATCCGTCAGCGGGTTCTGGAGCCGTGGGCACAGCAGCTGCGGGCCGCTGCGGCCTGCCCCAACATATACTGCAAGCTGAGCGGGATGGTCACGGAGGCAGACTGGTCCGCCTGGAAAATCGCTGATCTGCGCCCCTATGTGATGACAGCAATCGAGGCGTTTGGTCCTGAGCGGTGCATGTACGGGAGTGACTGGCCGGTGTGTGAGCTGGCGGCTGAGTATGGTGACGTTTACCAGGCGTTGCGTGAGCTGCTTGAGGGTTTGAGCCTGGCGGAGTCTGCACGGGTGTTTGGCGGGACCGCTGCCGAGTTCTATCGCCTTGGATCAGTGACGCCTGACCGAGACACTGAAGTCTGACCGGCCAAAAGCAGGCAATGCTGAAAGCCTTGCTGCCTGGATCGGGAACGCATTCTGAGGCTGGGTCTGCCCTCGTCCGGGGCAGCTCTGACCATCAGCCGACGATGGCCGGAATTATATCCCACGATTCCGCCCGATATGGTCCTGCGGTGAGCTTCGCGATAGAATCCGGGCGGGTCACCAACTTCGCCGTTGGTGCTGTTCTCCTGCATTCAGCTGTGATCTTCCCATGAAAACGCTCATCCGATTCGCTCAGGTGGTTTTGCCGGATTCTGTACAGCCGATGAATGTGCTGCTGGAGGGTGGCAGAATCGCTGCACTGGACGTTCCGGACGGGGCATCAGCGGACGAGGTGATCGACGCCAGGGGACTTTATCTGCTTCCGGGAGTGGTGGACGACCAGGTACATTTCCGAGAGCCGGGGTTGACTCACAAAGAGGACCTCCACACGGCAACTCGCGCCTGTGCCCGGGGCGGTGTGACTTCGTTCCTTGAAATGCCCAACACGAAACCGACGACGACCACAGTCGAGGCGTTGCATGCAAAGCTGGCGCTGGCTTCCGGGCGGTGTCTGGTGAACTACGGGTTCTACATCGGGGCAACTCCTGGAAACATCGAAGAACTCTGCCGAGCGCAGCGGACCCCAGGAATCAAGATCTTCATCGGTTCCAGCACCGGGGACCTGCTGGTCGACAATCAGTCGGCGCTGGAGCGGATCTTTGCAGAAACCACGCTGCCGATCTGTGCGCACTGTGAGGACGAGGCGACGGTGCGTGCGAACGCGGCTGCGATTGATGGCGGTCGGGAGTACGCGGACCACAGCCGGATCCGTGACAACAGGGCAGCGATACTGGCGACACGTCGGGCTGTGGAGCTGGCGGAGCGGCATCGGCATCGGTTTCATGTGCTGCATGTTTCAACGGGTGAAGAAGTGGAATTTTTGCGGACGACCAGCGACCTGATCACGGCGGAAGCCTGTCCGCATCATTTCCTGTTCAACACGGACGACTACGCACGCCTGGGGTCGCTGGTGCAGATGAATCCATCCATAAAAAGCCCGGCGGACATGGCGGCGGTCTGGCAGGGACTGCTGGACGGAACTCTTGAAGTCGTGGCAACGGATCACGCGCCGCACACGCTGGAAGAAAAGGCTCAGCCCTATCCAAAGTCTCCTTCCGGTCTGCCGGCCGTCGAGAATTCACTGGCGTTGCTGCTGAATCAGGTGGTGCATGGTCGCTGCACACTGTCACAGGTGGTCTCGTGGATGTGTGACGCCCCGGCGAGGATCTGGAATCTGTGCAGGAAGGGGCGGATTCAGGAGGGCTATGATGCCGATCTGGTACTCGTGGATCTGAACCGTTCCGAGGTGGTGCTGAATGAGCGTCAGCTGACGAAGTGCGGCTGGTCTCCGTGGCACGGAACAACGCTGACCGGCTGGCCGGTACGCACGTTTGTGCTCGGCCGAACGGTGTACGTCGACGGCTGGCTGTCGCCTGACCCGTCGGGACAGGAAATTGAGTTTTCACGACTGGGCGGGTGAAGTTTTCAGAGAGGCTGAGAGATGGCAGTCAGGATCACGGGGTTTGAGACGTGGGATCTGCGATTTCCGACATCGCAGCAGCTGGACGGGTCGGATGCAATGAATCCGGATCCGGATTATTCGGCGGCGTACGTGGTGCTGAAGACGGATTCCGGTCTGCTTTGCGGGCACGGGATGACGTTTACGATCGGGCGCGGGAACGAGCTGTGTACTGCAGCCATCCGCGCACTGGCTCAACTGCTTGTCGGCCAGTCCGTTGAATCGCTCATGCAGCAGCCGGTGGTGCTCTATCGAAAGCTCACCGGCGACAGCCAGTTGCGCTGGGTGGGTCCGGAGAAGGGTGTCATTCACCTGGCTGCGGCGGCAGTGATCAATGCGGTGTGGGATTTGTGGGCACGAATGCTGGGCAAGCCGGTCTGGCGCGTGATCTGCGAAATGACTCCGGAGCAGTTCGTTTCCTGCATCGATTTCCGCTATCTGACGGATGCAGTGACAAGTTCGCAGGCGATCGAGCTGCTGCAGCCATTTGCCACTGGTCGTGAGGAGCGGATCGGGCGGCTGCAGGCCGAGGGCTACCCCAGTTACACGACATCGGCGGGGTGGCTGGGGTATTCGGACGAGGCATTGCGGGGAAAGTGTGCTGACCTGCGTTCGCGGGGCTGGACGCACTTCAAGATCAAGGTTGGGCGTGATCTTGCGGACGATCTCAGACGCTGCGCGGTGCTGCGACAGGAGATGGGTGAGGACGCGTTCATGATGATCGACGCCAATCAGGTATGGGACGTGCCGCAGGCGATCGAATGGATTCGACAGCTGGCGCCGTTCCGCCCGTGGTTTGTGGAGGAGCCGACATCACCGGACGACATTCTGGGGCATCGCGCGATCGCTCAGGCCATCGCCCCGATCCGGGTCGCAACCGGAGAGATGTGCCACAATCGGGTCATGTTCAAGCAGTTTATGCAGTGCGGCGGTTTGCAGGTGTGCCAGCTGGACTGCTGTCGGCTGGGCGGAGTGAATGAAGTGCTCGCAGTGCTCCTGCTGGCCGCGCGCTACCGAATTCCGGTGTGTCCGCACGCCGGTGGAGTGGGGCTGTGTGAATACGTGCAGCACGTCGGGCTGGTGGACTATGTGTGCCTGACAGGAACGCACGAAGACCGCGTGATTGAGTATTCTGATCATCTGCACGAGCATGTGTGTGACCCGGTGGTGATGCGTGGCGGCCGGTACATGCCTCCGGAGGCGGCCGGTTACAGTGTGAAATTCACGGACGCGGCGCTGCAGGAGTTCGTCTACCGGGGCTGACAAGAGTGGATTTCCATTGACCTTCGGGGACCTTCCGCGAAGAATGATTCCCATGACTGCATCGCATTCCCGCATCCCTCCGCGCCATGATCGCCGCATTTCCGCCGGTCGAGCGCATTTCTTTCGCAGTGTGCTTGTGTGGACGGCCGTATTTGAGCTTGTGACGCTGGTGCTGCGATTTGGTTTTTCGCTCGAATCAACTCGTGATACCGCATCGACAGTGGGTGTGATGACAGCTGGTCTGCGAGTGCATCACAGTTATCTGGGGATTATGCTGCTGCCGCTGGCCGCGTGGCTCCCGCGCCGTGCAGGCTGGTTTGAGTGGAAGCTTGCGGGGATCGCCGGCGGTCTGATCTGCAGCGACCTGGTCCATCATTTTGTGGTGCTCTGGATCATCACCGGCAGCCCTCAGTTTGATCTGTTCTATTAGTTCTCAGGCGGTGCGACATGTCACAGCGAATTCTGATAGTCGCTGCCCGGCGAACTCCTTTTGGTCGATTTCGGGGCCGCCTGGCTGCTCACAGCCCGGTATCGCTGGCAACGGCAGTGGCGGATGCGGTGTGCAGTGATGCGGTGTCCAGTGATGTGGATCGTTCGCAGATCAGCCAGCTCATCCTCGGGCAGGTGCTCGCAGCCGGTCACGGAATGAACACGGCGCGTCAGGTTGCGTTGTCGTCGGGGCTTGCAGAGACGTCAACGGCGGTGACGCTGAATATGATGTGTGGTTCCGGCCTGAAGGCGCTCGCACTGGCAGCCCAGGCGATCCATGCCGGTGAAGCCCGTGCGGTGCTTGCAGGTGGAGTAGAGTCGATGTCGCAATCTCCGCTGCTGGTTCAGCGACCGGGGAGGGGTCAGCAGCCGGATGTGACGCAGCTGCGGGATTCGATGGTCACTGACGGACTGCGGGATGTCCGGATTGATCAGCACATGGGCGAGACCGCTGAACGGCTGGCGCGGGAATTCAGTATTTCGCGTGCTGAGCAGGACGCGTGGGCGCTGCACAGCCAGACGTCCTTCGCGGCAGCGCAGGCCGCCGGATATTTTTCAGACGAGCTGGTCCCGCTGGGTGAACTGACGGGGGACGAGCATCCGCGTCCGGAAGTCACGGCCGAGGAGCTGGCGGGGTTGAAGCCGGTGTTTGCGGATGACGGCACGGTCACCGCAGGCAACTCGTCCGGAATCAACGACGGTGCGGCGCTGGTGGTGCTGGCCGAGGAAAGTCTGGTACGTGAACGAGGCTGGCCGGTGCTCTGCGAGTGGGTGGGTGTTGCAGAGACAGGCTGTGACCCGCAGCGGATGGGACTGGGACCCGTCCACGCCCTGCGACGGCTCCTGCAAAAACACCAGCTCAGCCTGCACGACATTGATCAGCTGGAAATCAACGAAGCCTTCGCAGCGCAGGTACTGGCCTGTCTGCAGGAGCTGCAGCGGGAATCAGACACCCGCGGCGACTGGTCTGCCGGCCTGAAACGAACGGTGAATCCGCATGGCGGCGCGATCGCAGTGGGGCATCCATTGTCGGCCAGTGGAGCACGGCTGGCCGTGCATCTGGCATGGCAGATCGCTCGGGGACGCGTCCGCACGGCCGCGTGTGCTCTGTGCATCGGCGGCGGGATGGGCATCGCAGCACTCCTGCGGGCCGCAGATGGGTTTTGATCAGCGTCCCAGGCCCTGCTTTGCCTCAAGAAACGCGACAACTCGCTGTTCCAGCTTTTCCGGGTCGCGTGTCCAGCATTCCCAGACGACAAGTACATTCCAGCCGAGTTCTCTGAGATGCCGGCGATTGCGGCGATCGCGTGAGACGTTCGCTCCGCGTTTGGCCTCCCAGAATTCACTGTTGGTTGCGGGGGTGACAGAGCCATAGCGGCATTTGTGGCAGTGCCAGAAACAGCCGTGGACGAAGATCACCCGACCGTGGCGTTTGAGGACCAGATCCGGGCGCCCGGGCAGATCTGTCTGGTGCAGTCGAAAGCGATAGCCCAGACGATGCACGAGCCGGCGGACGATGATTTCCGGCCGTGTGTCTTTTGAGCGAATCCGGGACATGTTGCGGGATCGCTGTTCCGGTGTATGAACGTCGGTCATAAACGGGAGAATCTGTGCGAGAATGGCTGTGCGGCCGTGGCAGTGTGGCCGTGGCTGCTGTCAGGGGGAACAGCGGGCAAACGATTGTCAACGGAATTCCCGAGGGACGCGGAGGGAATCTCGCGAGAATTTTGTCAACAAGGTGATTTTTGCGGCCGAGTATCCGCCGGGAAGGGGTAAATCGGCGATATTCGTCTGCCCGGTGGCGGTTACCGGAGCAACATTCGGCCGGCTGCGGTTGCCGACAACAGCCGGTCTCAGTAAATTCCGCTGCATCCGGGAGTGATCCCGCGAAACCGCCACCGGAGTGCATCAGAAAGACGTCCATGCAACATTCCGACATCGACATTTCATCATCCCGAGTGCTCATAGCCGACGATATTCAGCAGAATCGGGAACTGCTGGAAGCATATCTGGCAGACGAGGGATATCAGATTCTGATGGCTGCGGACGGACAGCAGACGATGCAGATGGTGGACGAGCATCAGCCGGATCTGATTCTGCTGGACATTATGATGCCGCGAATGAGTGGTTACGAGGTCTGCACGCGGCTCAAGGCCGATCCCGGAAAACGCATAATTCCGGTGCTCATCGTGACAGCTCTGAACGAACCGGGAGACATCGAAAAGGCTGTGAACGCGGGTTGTGATGACTTCCTGACGAAGCCGGTCAATCGGCTGGAACTGCGAACGCGCGTGCGGTCGCTGCTGCGAGTGCGGCATCTGGCCAGCGAGCGAGATCGGCTGCTGGCATACCTCGAGGAAATGGAACACCGCGTGCTTCGCGGGGGAGACTAGCGGTGTCAGACGAAGAAGAGGAAGTGTCCGGCCGAGCGCCTCAGTTTCGTTTCGAGGCATCGCGGGGGCTGCCGCAGGTGGTACTGCGTCCGCGACGGGCGCAGCCGTTTTTCGGCCGTCACCCGTGGGTCTTTGCGGGTGCAATTGAGGTGATTCGCACGGGGGATGCCGGAGCCATCGAGGCTGGCGATGCAGTGCAGCTGGTCACTCAGGAAGGCCGTTTCATTGCCTGGGGGCTCTTTAACCCGGTCAGCCGTATTTCCGTGCGTCTGTATTCGTGGCAGGAATCACAGTCATTGACAGCGACATTCTGGCGCGGCCTGGTCGAATCGGCCCTGTCGCTTCGTCGACAGCTGTTTGATCTGAGCAGCCCCGCAACCGGCTGTCGGCTGATTTTCAGCGAGGCGGACTTTCTGTCGGGGCTGACGGTTGACAATTACGGTGGCTGGTTGCTGGTGCAGTTCACCAGTCTGGCATTGTGGCGTCATCGCGAGCCTCTGCTGGCTGCTCTGCAGGAGCTGCTGCAGCCCCGTGGAATCTGGCTGCGGACAGAGAAGGGCATGCGGGAATCAGAAGGCCTTGAAGTTGTCGATGGGCTGCTCTCCGGCACCGAGCCGGCTCAACCGGTATTTATCGAGGAACACGGGACAACCTGGGGTGTCGATGTGCAGCGCGGCCAGAAAACCGGCTGTTACCTGGATCAGCGCAACAATCGGCTTGCGGCCAGTCGTTATCTGCGCCATGCTGAAGTGCTGGATGCCTTCTGCTTTTCCGGGGGCTTTGGCATCACGGCACTGAAGGCTGGCCAGGCTGCTGCGGTGACCGGGGTTGATTCCTCTGAAGCGGCCCTGGTTCTGGCCCGCAACAACGCAATGCTCAACGGAGTCGCAGATCGGTGTGAATGGGTGCACGAGGACGTGCGAACGGCGCTGGATCGATTTGCCGCAGCCGGCCGGCTGTTTGACGGAGTGATCCTGGATCCGCCGCGGATGGCGCGGACCCGCGGCGGGCTCGATCGGGCTCTGCAGGGATACATTCGGCTTAACGAAGCTGGTCTGCGAGTGCTCAGGAAAGGCGGCATTCTGGTGACCTGCAGCTGTTCCGGACTTGTCTCGCGGAATGATTTTGCGGAGGTGGTCGCAGAAACTGCACGCCGGTCGGGCCGCAATCTGCAGATTCTTGAGCACCATGGTCAGCCTGCGGATCATCCTGTGAGTGCCACGTGTCCCGAGACGGAATACCTGAAGGTGATGATCTGCCGAGCACTGTGACCCTTCATCCTTCATCCTTCATCCTGCGAACAATCCGTGGTTTTTTCTGCGGGTCGAGATGAATATGGAAGGGGTAGCCGGAATGGGGCTGGGCAAGTTCTGAGAAGCAGTCATTGAACTGGCGAAGGAAATCTTCGAGGTCGATGCGGCCAAGTTCCGGGAGGAATCCGGACAGATTGGCGCATGCGGAGAGGTACATGCGGCAGGCGCCTGCGAGGTTGCCTTCTTCGAAGTGAAAGAGGGCGACGGCGGCCTGAATAAGTCCCTGAAAGAACGGTCGTTCCCGGCAGGTCTGTTCGCTCCAGAAGTCTTCGAGGACATCGTGGCATTCGAAGTAGAGTCCGTCGTTGAACAGACGAATGCCTTCATCGATGCGCGGATCGGAAAAGTCGCAGTCCGTCATTGCCGTGCTGCTGCCCTGGTCAATGCAGGATCGGGAGGATCCGGCTGGAGCCGTGCTGGAGTTCGCGGGTCACGATACTGCCGAGCAGTGTGGTGCTGGTGCAGTCGTGAATTTCGATTTCGGCGATGGAACCGGTGAGTCTGGGATTGCCGTCAAAGACAACGATCCGGTCGCAGGTTGTGCGTCCGGTGAGTTGGGTTGCGAGCCGATCGGCCTCCGGGGAGGCGTGCTGGAGCGATTCTGCGGGGAGTTGGCGTTCGGCGTCGTGGTGGCTGTGGTCGTGGTGGCTGTGATCCGGATCGCCGGGGTGGTGATTGAGGGAGGATTGTGGAAGGAGAGCGAGAGGGTTTCCGCCATCAGCCGGGAGCCCTTCGCGGGCGGATCGGCGGGCAGCAGATTTGCTGGGGCCTTCGACGAGGATGCTTACGTGACGGCCGATAAATTCGGCATTGTCTTCTTCGGAAATGCGGTTCTGGAGTTCGAGCATTTCGTGGTTGCGACGGCGTTTGACGTCTTCGGGGATGTCATCCGGGTAGAGTTCGTCGGCTTTGGTACCGCTGCGGGGGCTGTATTTGAAGATGAAGCTGTTTTTGAAGCGGCAGTCACGGATGAGCTGCATGCTTTTTTCGAAGCTGTCTTCGGATTCGCCGCAGAAGCCGACAATGAAGTCACTGGAGACGGCACAGTGGGGCACAAGTTCGCGGATTCTGTGCATCATTTCGCGGTATTCTTCGACGGAGTAACCGCGTTTCATGCGTTTGAGGACATCATTGCAGCCGGACTGAGCAGGGACGTGGAGGTACTTCATGACCTTTGGCAGATCGCGAACGGCCTGCAGCAGATCGTTGGTCATATCCCGGGGGAAATTGGTGATAAAGCGGATGCGTTCGATACCGGGGATGCCGTGGAGTTGTTCGAGGAGATCGGAGAGTCGAACGAGTCGGCCGTTTTCGGTGTATTTGTAGCTGTTGACTGTTTGTCCAAGGAGCGTGATTTCGCGGACCCCCTGATCGGCCAGAAGCCGGGTTTCCTGGAGGATGTGTGCGGGTGGACGACTTTGTTCGGGGCCGCGTGTTGCAGGGACCACGCAGTAGGTACAGAACTTATCGCAGCCGATCATAATGCGGACGAAGGCCTGAAACGGGGTGGGCCGCATTTCGGGATCCCGGAGTGGATCCCAGGACTGAAAGCTGTCGGAGACTTCTTCGCGGGAGCCGTCTTTTCGTCCGAGGCTGACGGCTTTGAGTTGTGTGCGGGCGGGTGATTGCCGGGAGCGGCGGATGAGTGAGGGGATTTCGGCGAGTTGCCCGGTGCCGACGACAATGTCGACGTGGGGGGCTTTGTGAAAGATGAGGTCCTGATCTTTCTGAGCCATGCAGCCGATGACGCCGATGACTTTTGCCGGCCGGTTGCGTTTGCTGAATTTGAGTCGTCCGAGTGCGCTGTAGATTTTGTGTTCGGCGTGCTCGCGAACGCTGCAGGTATTGAAGATGACGGTATCGGCATCTTTGGGGTTGTCGGTGAGCTGGTAGCCGTCGCGGCGCAGCGCGGCGACTACCAGTTCGCTGTCCAGCATGTTCATCTGGCAGCCGACGGTTTCGATATAAAGGAGCCCGTTGTGGGGCTGTTCGGGTTGGTTTGTGGCCTGGGTCATAGTCAGAACTGAACGCGTTCCATGTATTCGCCGCTGGCGGTATCGATCTTCACGCGATCGCCCTCTTTGATGAAGGCGGGCACCTGAATTTCGGCACCGGTTTCGACGGTGGCAGGTTTGGTGACGTTGGTGGCGGTGTTGCCGCGGGCTGCGGGTTCAGTGTAGGTGACTTTCAGAATGACCTGCTGCGGGGGGGTCATGCTGATGAGTTGCCCGTTCCAGAAGAGCAGCGTTACGGTGGCACCTTCCTGGAGCCAGCGCATCTCTTCGGCGACGACAGCAGCCGGGAGGCTGTGCTGTTCAAAGGTGGAGTTGTCCATGAACACGTAGTTGTCGCCATCCCGGAAGGAGTAGACGCCTTCGTTGCGATGGACGTCAGCGGCTTCGAGCGAGTCGCCGTTGCGATAGGTTTTCTCGTAGAGCGATCCCCGGACGAGATTTCGAAGTTTGGTGCGGTAGAGGGCCTGGCCCTTTCCGGGCTTCATGAAGTTGCATTCAAGCATTTCGTAGGGTTCATTGTCGATTTGAACCTTAATGCCTTTTTTGAATTCTCCGGCAGGAATGGTACCCATGTGCACTGGCTTCTTGATGAACAGACGGGATTTGTGTGGTGGAGGCGGGGCGGACAAGCTCCCGCCACGGCTCCCTATGCTAGCAAACGGTTCCGTCGGAGTGAATGGCGGGGCGGAAGAATCCCGCGAAACCGGACGGAGTGGCTGGAATTGAGGATCAGCCGGTCAACTGGCTGGCCGGGCTTCCCCGGATTTTTCATTCCCCGGCGGAAAGCCACTGGGTTAGGTGGCAGACTGGTCCCTGCGATCACTATTATACAACGTCGTTTGTGTTTTCCGGAGATTCCAGTCTCACCTCCACCAACGGAGCCTTCGCGATGTCCGCCACGTCCATCGAAAAATCGCCGGTACTTGAACCGGCGGTCGCCGAATTTCTGTCCACTGCAGTACACAGGTCGTTTGTCGGCGGTCGCTGGGTCGAGGCGACCGACGAACAAACCTTTGAAGTGCTCGATCCCGGTTGCGGCCGTCGCCTCGCGACGGTCACCAGTCTGAAGGGTTCTGATGTTGACAGGGCTGTGGATGCGGCGGCCGACGCCTTCCAGAACAGCGGCTGGGCATCGATGCAGGTGGCAGAGCGTTCGGCGCGGCTGCATCGGATTGCCGATGCCGTGGAGAGCCGGCTGGCCGAATTTGCCCAGATTGAATCGCTCGACTGCGGCAAGATTTATTCCCAGGCCGAAGCCGACATTCAGAACTTCATCGACACATTTCGCTACTTCGCAGACCTCGCCCAGGCGGTCAACTATCGTCAGGTGATCGCGGTGAAGCACCACGAAGCGTGGGTGGCGCGTCATCCGTGGGGACCATGCGGATTCATCATTCCATGGAATTTCCCTTTTCTGCTCGCCGGCTGGGGCCTCGCACCCGCTCTCGCGGCAGGCAACACCTGTGTGCTGAAGCCCGCCGAGGACACTCCGCTGTCAGCCCTGTATCTCTGCCACGTGATCCAGCAGCACGATCTGCTGCCCCCGGGGGTGCTCAATGTGGTCACCGGTTATGGTGAAACGGCGGGCGCCGCGGTGTCGCGTAACCCGAAGTTCCGACGCATGAGTTTCACGGGGTCTCCCGAGGTGGGTCGGCTGGTGGCAGAGGCGGCCGGTCGCAACCTGATTCCGGTGAAGTGCGAGCTTGGCGGCAAAGGAGCCGCTGTGATCTTCAACGACGTGAACATCCCCGAAACGGCGGACAAGCTGGTATCAGCGATCACCTTCCACACCGGTCAGGTCTGCTGCGACGCGACTCGCTGGCTCATTCAGCGCGACATCTACGACCAGTTTGTCGATGCCTGCGTTTCGCGGATGAAGTCGGTTCAGATTGGCTATCAGCTGGACAAGGGGGCTCAAATGGGCCCGGTCGTCAACGCGCGGCAGCGCGAGCGGGTTCTGGGATATCTCCGCAAAGGAGTGGCGGAGGGGGCCGATCTGGTGCTTGAAGGAGGAGCAGCGGAGGTTCCGGGGCACGATGGGTTTTACGTCAAACCGGCACTTCTTGCCGGTTCGCTTAACAACGTAGCGGCCCGGGAAGAGATCTTCGGGCCGGTGGCATTTCTGGCCCCGTTCTCAAGTGAAGAAGAGGGCGTTCGGCTGGCCAACGACACGGACTACGGCCTTGGAAACAGCGTCTGGTCCAGCGACCTTAAAAGATGTGCCCGGGTTGCCGAAGCCTTCCGCGCCGGCAACGGCTGGATTAATTCTCACAACGTCATTGTACATGGAGTGCCTTACGGCGGAATCGGCAAGAGCGGCATGGGCGGTGGCGTAGTGAGCCCGGATACTCTGAATGACTACCTGCGGCCGATCTCCGTGGTCCGTCCGCTGAAATAACTGAAATCAACTGTGCTGAGTGCCGTCCCGGGCAGGTGCCCGGCGGTGAATCACTGAATATCGTCGGCCGGAAGCTGCTGCTTCCGGCCGATTCAGTTTGCAGACTGCTCAAGAAACCTGCGCAGCTCATCAAGTCCACCGGTAACCACTTTCATCTTGTCCTCCAAATGCTGTACGGATTCTGAAAACCCCTCCAGCGGCCATTCGCCGTGGTTGGCGGCCAGCGGATCGCGGATGAGTCTTTCAAGGCGGTGCAGACTGCTGGTGAGGGTTTCATCGAGCAGTGGCACAAGTTCCCGGCTTTCCTGCCGAATTCTTTTGGTGACAGCCTGGACAAGGTCCCGCTCAGCCTGACGACGGGGCGCCGACAGTATTCTGGGCGATGTGCGCACGGCCTGATGATCAAGTTCGTCGGTGTTGACAAGCCGGCCAAAGGGGGATTCAGACTTCCGTGCCTCGACCTGCTGCGTCTGGAGGCTGGCAAGCAGTGCAAGGGCTTTTTCCGAGTCAGGCCGGATTTTGAGGGCATCCTGGACACACTTGCGGGCGATGCCGAGGTTCCTGAGTTCGCCGTAGATGCGCGCGAGGTTGTAGTGGGCATCGAACATATCCGGCTTGACCCGAATCGCCTCGCGCCATGCATTAATCGCCATGGTGCTCAGATTCATGGCCTTCTGTGCGATTCCCATGTTGAACCAGGCATCGGCGCACTTTGAGTCCTTCTGGACGGCTCGACGGAGGGCTTCAACCGCCTTTTTGTGTTCCCCCAGCTTGTTGAGCACTGCCCCAAGATTCACCCAGCCACCAGCGAAGGACGGATGCTGGCGAGTGAGCTGCTCGAACGTGAGCCGGGCAGCATTGAGATCTCTGGCGAGGAACTGCGCGGAGCCGAGGAGCACCAGTGCATCTTCGGTTTCGCCGGCGGGACTCGGCAATTTCTGCAGGAGCGTGGCAGCCTGGGCAGGTTGACCGGCGCGGATGAGTTTTCGGGCGTGAGCAAGCGTGGAACTGAGTTCGGCAGCGTTCGCCATAGCGTGGGTTCCTTGGGGGAGGGAAACTTGCGGGAACCAGCGTTGGACTGGAGGGAATCGCCGGAGCGGGGAGGGTTTGGGGCCGAAGGACGGCAGATCCGGCAGGGTGGCGGTTTGGAGCAGCAATTCCGGCAGCAGTTGGGGGAAGCCTGTGATGGATGATCCTGGTGCTTGTCAGCCTGCGGAGATTGTAGAGGTTGCGTAGCACTTTGGTAAATTCGGATTTTCCGGGAAACCACGGTATTCCACCTGACAGATCTTCCCTGAGTTGCCAGGTGGTAAACGGGGCAAGGAGGAGGGATGAGCACCGGGCTGCCTCAAGGAGCAATTCGAGGGCTGACGATCGACGAAGAGAGTTTGCAGTCCCTGCCGGGATTGTGGCTGTTCAGCAGAATGCCTGAAACAAGGAATGTCCGGAGTGGCACCTCGACTTCTGTTTGCCGTGCTGATCATGACGGCCGGACCACTTTCTTCTGTTCTGGCTGCCGACACCATCCGGGAAACGCCACTGGTGCGCGCCGTTCGCCAGTCCCGATTGTCGGTCGTCAACATCCACACAGAAAAGAATGCGGCTGAAGATCGGGACGCCCGCTTTTTTGCTCCCAAATCCCGCCGGATCAACGGGATGGGCACAGGCATCATCGTGGATGAGCGAGGCTATATCGTTACGAATTACCACGTGGTGCAGGATGTGGACCTGATCACCGCAACGCTGCACAACGGGAGCAGCTTCGATGCCAGAGTTGTTTCGTATGATCGTCGTCAGGATCTGGCAATCATCCGCATCGATTCACCTGAGCCGCTTGTGGTGATGCAGCTGGGGACTTCCAGCGATCTGATGCTCGCCGAAACCGTCTACGCCGTTGGAAATGCGTTCGGTTACGAGCACACAGTAACATCGGGAATCATCAGCGCCCTTCACAGGGACGTGGAGGTCGACGAAACGCAGTCCTATGAAAATCTCATTCAGACAGACGCCAGCATCAATCCCGGCAACAGCGGCGGACCACTGCTGAACCTCAAGGGTGACGTCATCGGAATCAACGTTGCAATCCGCTCCGGTGCACAGCGAATCGGCTTTGCCATTCCCATCGACGATGCACGCCGCACCATCGCCAGACTGCTGAGCGTGGAACGGCTCAATGGCCATGTGCATGGACTGACCACCACAGACTGCAAGTCAGCGGAGGAATGTCGCCTGGTTGTGGAGAAGGTGGCTCCGGGAAGTCCTGCCTCGTCAGCAGGGATCATGCCGGGAGATGTGATTCACAGTGTCCGCGGAGTGCCCGTGACCGACGGGACCGATCTGGAACGGTCGCTGCTTGATCTTGAACCAGGCCAGTCGGTGGAGATGCGGATTCTGCGACAGGGGAGTCAGCTGTCCAGGCAGTACACGCGTCAGTTGCAGTCGACGCCGGCGGATTCAAGGTCCGCAGGAATATCCATCAATGAGTCACAGACGGTGATGCGCCCCGCATCGGGCTCGGGCGACGGAGCCTCCTCAGATGGTCAGCGAAAAACCCGGCTTCCCAGCCTGCAGCAGTCTGATGCGGATTCGACCGCGGGAGCGGCAAAGATCGTGGATCGCCAGTGGTCGATGCTGGGATTCAGACTTGAACCGCTGACGGAAAGCGAACTCAGGATGATTACCGGGCGTTCGTGGCCTGGTGGCAGGGGACCCGTGAATTACAACGGGGGGATGCGAGTTACTGAAGTTCGGGCGGGCAGCCCGGCGGCCACTTTGCTGCGCAAGAACGACATATTGCTGGGCCTCGACGGATACGAGTGTACGTCTGCTGAAAACCTGGAAGCAATTCTTGCAACCGAGCGATTGTCCGGCGGCCGACGGTTGAAATGCCAATATCTCAGACCGGGTATGAATCCTCTGGAAGGTTCGCTGCAGCTCATCCGGTAAAGTTTTGACAGTCTCCGGAGCCCCAGCGCAATCTCACTTTCGGGAAAGACAGTTCCTGCAAAAGCGACAGTCAGAAGTAAAAACTTCCGATTTTCCGTGCCGTCCTCCAATTCAGTACTTTTCTCTGCGCCCTTCATGCGGTAAACAGGTAGGTTGAAGGTTGATGAGTTGTTTCAGGGAACTTTCCCGAGCCTGCGGCGGTTTCCCAGGTTGGACTCAGCGTCAGCAGTGCGGTAGCCATGTCAACAGTTATTCGCAATTGTCCGGGGTGTAAATCACTGATTCTGTCTGACACGGATCAGTGTCCCGAATGCGGGCATGTTTTTTACCAGCGACGTCCCACACCCGTAGTGGTGGGCCAGCAGATCCCTGCGCCTTCCTCCTCCCGGAGCTCCGAGGTCCGTGAGGCTTGTCCGCACTGCGGTGAGATGGTCCGCAGTGGCCTTGTTCGCTGCTGGTCCTGCAACGGATTCATGCGCGCTGATGTCGCGAAAAAGTATCACGACCTGACGACCAATCCCCAGCCCATCATCTACAGCACAATTCCTCCTGACGAACGCAGCGACTTTCTTCCGCCACGTGCGGGTGCGGCGACTGGCGCTGTTCAGGATGCTGACGAGTTCACGCTGGCCGACGACGTGATCTCGGTTCCCGGCAACAGAGGACAGGCAGCCAGCTCCGCGGAAAATGACTTTATACTGTCCCCGACTGGCAGATCGGCTGCCCTGGATGGCCCGGACAAGCCTCAGACAGTCACCGGACAACGAGAACCCGTCGCGTCCTCCTCCGGCAGTAGCGTGTCGCCGCCTGCGAGCACTGAAACTGCACAGCCGGCCGCAGCCTCCGATCCCGCAGAAACTTCCAGACCGGCCGCCACCACCAGACCAGAGAAACCTGCTCCCGACGATCTGCTGGCGATCGCCCTGCAGGAACAGCGGGACGATCGGCGTCGGAAGAATGAACGTCAGGCAGAACGCCAGAAGCGACAGGTGCTGGTGCCGTGTTCCTGCGGTGCATGGCTCCGCGTCCACGAGGATTTTGCCGGCAAGGTTGTGCGTTGTCGCCAGTGCCGCAACCCAATCCAGATTCCGGAAATCCGCCGTAAAGTCACCGAGAAAAAGGAGGACAAGCCGGCCGCTCAGATCAACGTGACGTGGATCAACGATGTCTGGTTTCACGTCCTTGCTCCCGGTTCGGTAACCCTCAAGCCGGGCAGTGTCGCTGCACAGCACATTTCTGCCGACATCGCACTGACTCCTGACGCTGTGCACATCGTTTCTTTTTCAGGTGCTGAGAAAAAGAAAAAGTCCCTGCTGAGTTTCGGCAGCGGAGCGAAGTCCGGCGATCTTGCTGCTGTGCGGCGGCAGATCCGCGAGCAGGTTGCCGCAACGGGTGGCTTTCAGGGTTTAAGCGACTGCCAGGTCCGCAGTATCCCGGCCGATCAGGTTTCCGTGCTGAAACTGGTTCAGCCGATCCTGAAGGTTCATGAATCGATGTTTGCCGGAGTGCCGATTTTCGGTGAAGGACGCGTGGCTGTGTTCCTGCCGGTGGAAACAGAACAGGGCCAGCAGGCGTACTGCTCTTTCCCACTGTCTGCGTGGAGGCATTTCAGCAGCGGGTTGAAAGAGCTCTTCGGCATTTCGCTCCCAACCGCAGAAAACGGCGTGCCCGAATCCGAAAAGCTGGAAACGCACAGCTGCTTCGTCAATCAATCGAAGGTCGAAGCAATCAAGTCCCTGGTGTACTACCAGCAGGACCCCTCGTTCGAACTCGAACTCAGTGGCTACCGCTGCAAAGCCTGCGGGGCGGCCTTCAGCGAAGAGGGGCGAAAGAAGAACAAACTCGGTGGGGCCAACGGCAAGGCCATCGCGAAGGCCAAGTGCCCCAAGTGCGGCGGAAAGATCGGCGAAGATCCACTCTACCGAATCCGCAAAGCGCCTGAACGTCCGACAGAAGCGGGCTGAGGAGCAGACTTCGGGATGGCTGGTACTGAAAAGCAGTTGTTCGAGTTCCAATTATCCGGGGATGTGCTCATCGTCACGGCGAACGGGCCGTTCATGGAATTTCGTGACAACGACATCCGCAACGGCTACAACGAGGCCTACCGACTGCTCAGTCAGCCTGGTACCAAGCACCTCGTGGTCGACTTTTCATTACTGGACTACTTCGGCTCCACGTTTGTCGGGATTCTGGTACGCCTTGCACGGAAAGCCCGTGGCAATCAGGGACAGGCTCTGCTGTGCCACCTCTCCGACAACATGCGGGAAATGCTCAAAACCCTGATGCTGCTTGAGAACCCGAAAATCGACTTCAGCATGCAACAGGTGAAGACCCGTGCCGACGCCCTGCAACAACTCGCCTCAGCCAACTGAAAACAGGACGCTCCCCGCGCAGACACGCTGGCAAAGCTCACGTACCGGCCGTATGGCAGCCGGAATTGCTGCCGCAGCACTTATCGCGCTGGCGTGGTCTCAAGTGACATTTGAACAGGTGCTCAGCAGGGAAGACCAGCTGCGTGCATTCTGCGATCAGAAACCGCTCGTTGCTTTCTCCGCAGCCTTCCTGATCTACACCGCCGCTACCGGACTCAGCCTGCCGGCTGCCGCCGGGCTCACGCTGGCCACCGCCTGGCTCTTTGGATTCTGGCCCGCACTCGTGCTCGTCAGCTTTGCGTCAACCAGCGGTGCATCGCTCGCTTTTCTGGCCAGTCGCTGGCTGATGGGCCAGCGATTGCAGCAGCTCTACGGAACTCGCATTCAGCAGCTGCAGCACGCGCTGGAACGAGACGGAGTGCAGTACCTGCTGCTGCTGCGCCTGATGCCACTCATGCCCTTCTTTCTGGTGAATCTGCTGATGGGACTGACAAGGATGCGTCTGAGCACATTCTGGTGGGCAAGCCAGCTGGGTATGCTGCCAGGCACTGCCGTATTCGTGGCTGCCGGAGCAGCCACTCCAACGCTCAGACAAATCGCTGCAGAAGGAGTGGCAGGAATCATGAAACCAGGCGTCATGCTGGCCTTCGCACTGCTCGGATGCATGCCCCTCGCAGTCAAACTCCTCGCCAGACGCTTCGTCAGGACGTAAGGCTGCGTTCCACAGGACTCCCTTGTCTGCCAATTGAAGCCTACCAGGTCCCGGCATTCAATTTCAGCCGTCGCACGCGGTGATTGTTGCTGTCCCCGATAAACAGCCAGCCGTCCTGCGAGACGAATACGCCGTGGGGACGATCCAGCCGGCAGTTGCGAGAAGTACCATCCGGACCGTCTCCCCTGAGGCCATCACCGACGATGGTTTCCACAATTTTCCGGCTGGAGCGGTACACGCGGAGAGTGTGACTTTCGGTGTCAGCAAACCAGACATCTCCGTTCGGCGAAACTGCGACACCTTTCGGACCTGCAAGTTGCGCCTCACGGGCGGGCCCGCCGTCACCGGAGTACCCGCTTTTTCCGTTTCCTGCGAGGTGGTGCAGAGTGCGCTGTCTGAGATCGATGCGAAACAGCGCGTTGCCTTCCCGGAGTGCGAGGAGCAGGGAGTGCCGGCCATCGAAGTCCAGAGCTCTCGGGCCGTTGAGTGGTGTGCCGTCGAGGCTTGCACCATCAGGTGTGAGCCCTCGACCTCCCGTCCCGGCGAACGTCGATATCAGACCGGTCTGCGCGTCGACTCGACGAACCCGGTGATTGCCGATATCGCAGATGTAGATATTCCCGGCCTGATCAAGGGCAATGGAGTGGGGCTGCCGCATTTCTGCACTGCCAGCGGGACCGCCGTCCCCTGAAAAGCCTGAACGACCAGTGCCGGCAATCGTGGAGATCACAGAGGTTGCGGCATCCACGCGGCGCACCACATGGTTCTGCATTTCGACGAACAGGAGATTTCCTGCCGCATCGAACCGCACCTCGTAGGGTTCATTCAGATCCGCGTGAATGGCTGGTCCGCCATCTCCTCGATACCCTTTCCGCCCGCTGCCGACAACGATACTCGACTGGCCGGTGCTCAGATCCACTCGACGAATCACGTGGGAACCAACTTCGCAGACATAAAGCGCTCCATCCGGTCCAACGACGAGACCAAACGGCTGAGCGACTGCGGTTTCAACAGCTTTGGCCTGTTGCTGAAGGGGAGTTTCGAGCCCGTTTCCGGCGACGGTGCTGACGGTCTGATCGAAGTCGGCGGTGCCGGGTTCGGAGAAGACTGCTGTCGGGATGGAGGCCAGCAGCCAGAACAAAAAAGTCGAGGAAATCCTGCGTCGCATCTGGTTGTCCCCCGAGGGTCACTGGAAACACAAACGGCTCGCGCGGACGAAGTCCTCGCGAGCCGGTGGATCTGCAAAGAGGACGTGAGAGCAACGGTTAGTTGCTCCGCGCTTCGCGTCCCGAATCCCGACGAATCGCATCGTAGATTTCCTGGCGATGCACGGTGACGTCACGGGGGGCATCGATGCCGATCCGTACCTTGTCACCCCTCACTTCCACGATTGTGACGCGGATGTTGTCACCGATAATAATCGCTTCGTCGCTCTGACGGGACAGCACAAGCATATGAGTTCTCCTTCTGGGGAGAGAATCGACACAGGCTGGAGATCAATTGAGGAGTTTTGCCCTCGCTGGAATAGCTCGGGATTTCGGTGCAGTGTGTTTTTTTGCGCCAGGGTCTGCAGTCGCTACAAGCCACACATTCGTGGTGCCGGGAGTAAAAGAACTGATCGGCGAGTCTTGAGGATGCACGTAGAATGTGCCGGCAATTCTGCCATTTTTCGGGAGCACCGCCTGATGTTTGCAAATCGGACTGAAGCAGGACGACGTCTGGCAGAGAGAATTCGGGCGCTGGGCGTCAATGGATTCACGACAGTTCTTGGTTTACCAAGGGGGGGAGTTCCCGTGGCCGCAGAAGTCGCTCGGCTGCTCGAAGCCCCGCTGGATGTGCTGGTGGTCCGCAAGCTCGGGCATCCGGCCAACCCTGAACTGGCTCTGGGAGCAGTCGCGGAGGACGGGGTCAAAGTTCTGAACGCTGATCTGACGGACGGGACACAGGATTTGTCTGCCTGTGTGCGCGCGGAAAGTCTTGAGGTGCGTAAGCGTGTGCGGAGATTTCGCGGAGGGCGACCGCTCCCGCCACTGCATGGCCGCACTGTGATTCTGGTGGATGACGGGCTGGCGACCGGAGCAAGTATGCAGGCGGCAGTCCTGGCGACGCGTCAGAAGCATCCTGCAGTTATCGTTGTGGCGGTGCCGGTGGGACCTCCGGAGGTGCTGCGATCAATCGAGGCTGTCGCAGATCAGGTCATTTGCCTTCAAAGCCCGGAAATTTTTTCTGCCGTAGGGGAGTTCTATGAGAATTTTGAGCAGGTGACGGATGATGACGTGGAGCGCCTGCTGAAGCTGCACTCCCGGTTCCTGCCAGGCTCCGCGCATGCGGTCACGAGGCCGATCAGGAGCTGACTTCAGCCGACTCCTGCGGAATTTTCCTGCTGTCTTCGAGTCTGAAGAATTCGCGAAAAGAACTGCTGCAGCTCGTCAGGTGCCTGGTCGATGTCCAGCTGCAGAACGTCTTCTGATTCGTACTCATCAATGCGGCTGTAGATTTCGGACAGCAGCAGATCCAGCTCTGCGGTT
Source organism: uncultured Chitinophaga sp. (assembly GCA_964561125.1). Taxonomy (GTDB): domain Bacteria; phylum Planctomycetota; class Planctomycetia; order Planctomycetales; family Planctomycetaceae; genus SXXK01. Next base: position 44,160 of record CAZLOQ010000019.1, read on the forward strand.
CGTTCCCGATCCTTGAGTACCCACGCCTCACCGATCATCCCCAGCAGCTGCAGGTGGCTTTTTTCCAGAGCCAGCTCTCCTCGCTCACGAACCGCTCTGAACGCCTGCCGGGCCTGAGCGGGATCCGGTACCGGACCGGACATCAGAGCAATTGCGAGTTGCATGGAAGCGATGTCGGCCTCCGGAGTCTCAGGAAACCTGGCGATCACAGCGCGCCACAGATCGAGCCGATCCGGCTGCAGCAGAGCGCGGGCAAACTGCCGCGCAGCCGTACTTTCACCGGCAACTTCCGCAGCCTGAACGGGCGCCGGAAGCTGAATTGGAGGATTGGCGAACCTGGCTGTCAGGTGACCGACCAGAAAACAGGCTGCAGCAGTTCCGCAACCCGCCGCAATAAGACTTCGCGACCGCACGAAGAATTGCGGCCATCCGTCACTCGCCTGGAGTGAATCATTGACGGGAACCCGATTCAGTTCGAGCAGAGTCTGCTCGAGAACCGCCATATTCGGATAACGATCATCCGGCTTTTTCAGCAGCATGCGTTCGATCGTTCTGCAGAGAGCAGAGGGCAGGTCGGCGCGGAAACGAGAAAGTGAAGGGGGCGTTTCCTGCAGATGCTGTACGGCCACTGTCATCGGATTTTTTCCGGGGAACGGAGGCCTTCCCGCAAACATATGCCATGCAGTGATGCCAAGAGAATACTGATCCGAGCGGTGATCAAGAGGGCGCCCTTCGATCTGCTCAGGGCTCATGTACCACGGCGTTCCCATCGTGGTTCCGGCCTGCGTGAGATTCATTCGCGGCTGGCGCGGCTGATTCAGCTGAGCCAGACCGAAATCGGTGACCTTGGCAGTCCCGTTTCGGGTGAGCAGAATGTTTTCCGGTTTCACGTCACGGTGAACGATGCCGGCATCCGCTGCCGCCCGCAATGCAGCTGCGATCTGCTGAAGCCAGCGCAAACCAGTCGCGTAATCAGGCGGCCCATGCCGGCGAATCCACTGGCTCAGATTCAATCCGGGCACGTATTCCTGGACGATCCACGCAAGTTCACCCTCGCGGCCTGTTGTGATAACATGCACAACGTTGGGGTGGCTGAGACCGCCCGCTGCCCGGGCTTCCTGATCGAACCGCCTCAGCAGCACCTCGCCATTTGACCGCAGTGATTCTGCTCTGAGAATTTTGACGGCCACCTGTCGCCCGAGTGACTCCTGCTCGGCGAGGTAAACATCTGCCATGCCTCCACTGCCAAGCCGTCTCAGCAGCCGAAATTCGCCGATGCTGCGATTGCTCAGATCTGTCTCTGTCGCGTCCTGCCCGTCACCCATGTCTGCCCCGATGCTCTGCCGTGCGCTGAATATGACGTTCTCCACGGATTGTGCCACAGCTTAACTGTACAGAAGAAAGACTCCCCGAAAAGGCCGATTCAGGACGCGCCACCTCAAAAACTCGAATTGACACCCCTCCCCGAGGTGGCGTAAAAGAGTGGCGAGCGTTTCAGGGAATGGGACTTACGCACAGGGAGTGTGCAGATGCGGTGCCGTTTTTCAGTCGTTGTGTTACTGCTTGTCTGCGGCTGCGGCAAACAACAGGCCGACAGTTCATCCGCAGGAACGCAGGCTGCCGTCCCGCTGGCAATCGCTGCTCCCCAGCCCGATGCGGCAACCGGTAAGACCGCAACCGGCAAAACCGCAACCGGCTGGCCGCCGGAAATCCGTGCGCTGCTGCAGCGTGCCAGCACATCAGTCAGGCAGGGCCGTCATGCTGCCGCCATCGAATCGCTCAGCCAGGCGATCGGGATCCGTCCGGATGACGCAGTGTTGTTCCGCATGCGCGGGGATGTCTACGCGCTGACAGGAGAGAATGCGAATGCCAGGGCTGACTTCAGCACTGCAATCGGTCTGCAGCCCCGAAATGCCGATCTTTACAACTTCCGTGGGTATTTCCTGATGTCTCACGGGCTTGGCAGGGATGCCATGGCTGATTTCGATCAGGCAGTGCTGCTTGACCCGACACACACGGCCGCACTGAACAATCGCGGGCTCCTGCGACTTTCGGAGCAGGATTTTGCAGCTGCTGAAGCAGACTTCACAAAGGCGATTGAATCGAGCGGCGACTTTCCTGATGCATGGAATAATCGCGGATTTGCAAGGCTGAAAAAGCAGGAGCTGGAGCCGGCGATGGCCGACATCCGACAAGCTCTCAAACTGAACGAAAACTATGTCACCGCCTGGAACAACCGTGGCCTGATTGCAATGCAGCAGCAGAACTACGCGGAAGCCGTGCAGGCGTTCGGCAGGGCGGTGGAGCTTGAACCGCTCGATCTGCGATGGATCGGACATCGCCGCGCCGCCCTCCTCAAAATGGAACGCTACGGAGAAGCTCAGGCTGACGCCAGCCGAATTGAGTGGCTGACGAGTCTGCAGCAGCAGACACAGGATGTTCGCCGCAGCCCGTCCAGTGCGGAAGCCTGGCTCCGCCGAGGCCGGCTGCTCATCGAGGGCGGGGAATTCGCCGCTGCAGTCGAGGACCTCACGCGGGTACTGCTGCTCAGCCCCAAACACCCTGAGGCACTCACTGCCAGAGCTCGCTGCTGGGTGGAACTGAGAGATTCAGAGAAGGCGATGCTGGACTGTGATGAAGCCGTGAATGCAGGCGCAGGAGCGGAAGCTCTGTCACTCCGTGGAGATCTCAGAGCTGCCAGACGCGAATTTGATCCGGCACTCGAAGACTACGCAGCCGCTCAGCGTTTTGACGCGGACGTGGCTGATGTCTTCGAAGCACGCGCTGAACAGCTCCGGGCCGCCGGCAGGACGGCCGAAGCCGATGCTGATGTGCAGGAAGCACAGCGAATTCGCGAGGCTCTGGCCGGGCAACCCACTGCTGCTCAGTCCACACAGCCTGCCGAGGACGCAGCGTTTGATTCCGCGGCACCGGAAACGCCGTAAACGGAGCCGTTATCCAATCCCAGGCCACGCGATGACAAAAAAAATCTGCTCGCATGCACGCGACGCGAATCTGCGGTAACCTCCAGCAGTGTCCGGTGAGACCGTCCAGCTCCGCCTCTGTTTTCGCGGTGGTCTGATGAAGTTGACCTCCAACTGGATCTTCACTCGCAGAAGTCTGTTTGCGTCAGCCGCACTCTCAGTCGTCCTGCATGCTGCGACTGTGGCCGTCGCTCTGCTCCTGATGCGTGGATGCACTCTCAGAAGTCCCGGTCAGTCCGGGGGTGAGGTCTTCCGGGAGGTCGGTCTGTTTGTCGTGGAGGGAACGGTTGATGGCGAGGGAGACTCAGGGACGGCAGCGGACAGCGGTGACGCAGAATTGACTCGCCAGCAGCAACCGCAGGCAGACACTCCGTCACCAGACGCTTCCCCGGATCCCCCGCAGGAACGGCGTTCCGACATCCCGGCAGAGATCCCCGGTGTTGCCGGATTACTGTCATCCCGGTCTGACAGTCAGTCAGGTGGCACAAGCGAATCCGAGCTGCCGGACCTGATTGGTCCGGGGATGCTGCGATCGGGACGCAGTGGCGGCACAAGTGGTGGAAACGCGGCGGCAGACCCGTCAGATTCCGGGGGGGCGCGACGCCTTGGCGGAAAGGGCGGTGCGGGGGAAACGACGTTCATGAATATCGTGGGTGTCGGCCGTTCGTTCGTGTATGTGATTGATACCAGCAGCAGTATGGACGGGCCACGACTGCGGCAGGCCAAAAGTCAGCTGAAGGCCAGCCTGCGCCTGCTCCAGCCAAACCAGCAGTTCGCTGTGATTCTGTACAACGAAATCACCCAGCGACTGAAGCTGCGGCGACAGGTCGAACAATCACTTTATTTCGCCACTGAAGTCAATCGTCAGCTGGCTGCTCAGGAAATCGAATCGATTATTTCCAATGCAGGAACTGACCATCGACCGGCACTGCTGGAGGCGTTGAGCCTGCGCCCGGATGTCGTGTACTTCCTGACAGACGGTGACGAACCAGTCCTGTCTGCTGCAGATCTTCGCGACGTCAGGCATGCTGCCCAGGGAACCACAATTCACGTGATACGTTTCGGCGATGGCAGCAGGACTCGTGGAACAGATCACTGGTTACAACAACTGGCGGGTCAGAACCAGGGCGAATATCGGGAACTCGCGATTCCGGTGAATTAGGCCGACAGCCCGAACGGACTGGCAATTTCGGCAATTAACGACTGCACCAATCCTCCCTTCCTGCAGGTCTTCCCGCAATCTCGAACGTTTTCCCGGGTAAACCGAACGGCAAGGCCACAGTTCTGCTTGCAGTCTTCAGCGGAGGTGACTTACGGTCTGCAGCTCTGTTCCAGTGTTATGCCTCGAGGCGAATTGAGTCGACTGAGGTCCGTTTGGAAACTGCGATGCACGGATGCAACTCAGAACGAGTCAGACTCCGGCGGTTTAACGCCGCTCCGCCGGAGCGGTGCTGCTCGTCTCGCAGTCCGTCCGGAGCGGTTGCACTCTTACTGTGCTTATGCTGGTTATTGGCCGTAATGGTCCCTGCAGCCGCGCTGGCACAGGACGTCGTCGCTGAGACCGGCGGCTCTGTCTTTGTGGACGACATGGTCCCGAAGGCCCTCCAGACTGACGAAGCAGCAGGAACCTCACCGGAGTCTGACCGCCCCGAAGTGCTGCAGCCACTGCCATCCGGCGAGGTTACTGCGGAGGAATTTGTACCGCCACCGGCAGCACCTGATTTCGTGCGCCCGCTTGTCCGCACTCCATCAGGCTACACCGGGGCGTCCGGTATCCGCCCCAGCGAAGCTCAGCAAAGCCTTGATTTCGTGCCTGTCGAAGATCGCTGGAGAGCCGGCTTTCCGGACTGGCAGCGATACTCCGAACCCAATCCGCGCGGAGTTGATCAGCCTTATGAGAAGGGGCATTGGTGGGACCCTTACAACCAGAATGTGCTGAAGGGCGATTATCCGATCATCGGGCAGCATACATTTTTAAACATTACTGCCACGAATTTTATGCTGCATGAGTTTCGTCAGACGCCGATCCCCACATCTCCGTTTGAGAGTACGCTGGCGTCCGGTCAGCGGGAGTTTTACGGAGATCCGGACCAGTATTTCTTCGTGAACAATCTGAAACTGCAGTTCAACCTGTCGCATGGTGATGCGGGCTTCAAGCCCTTCGACTGGCAGTTGCGGATGTCGCCTGTGCTCAATCTGAACTATCTGGACGTGAATGAGCTGGGAGTCGTGAATCCAGATGTGCGTCGCGGCACAACCCGCTACCGCCAGGATGCAGCGCTGGAGGAGTGGTTTGCGGAGGCAAAGCTGGCGGACCTGAGTCCGGACTATGACTTCTTATCAGTCCGCGCCGGCTCACAGCCATTCGTCAGTGACTTCCGGGGCTTTGTGTTTGCCGACACAAATCGGGCGGTGAGAGTCTTCGGAACCCGCCTGGCCAATCGGGATCAGTTCAACGTGATCTGGTTTGATCAGACTGAAAAAGAGACAAACAGCCTGCTGAATACCTTTGACGACCGGCATCAGAACACGCTGATTCTCAACTATTTCCGCCAGGACTTCATTTTCCCCGGGTACACGGCGCAGGTGAGTTTTCATCACAACAACGAGCAGCCGAGCATTGAATTCGATCGCAACGATTTTCTTGTGCGGCCCGATCCGACCGGCGTTTTCCGGCCTCACGAGGTGGACGCGTTTTATTTTGGTTTCGCCGGCGACGGACACATCGGCCGCGTGAACATCAGCCACGCGTTTTATCACGTCACCGGGCGCGACAGTCTGAACCCGATTCAGGGGCAGGCAGCCGATATTCAGGCCAACATGGCCGCGATTGAGCTGTCGATTGACCGGGACTGGATTCGTTTTCGGACATCCGGCTTCTGGGCTTCCGGTGACGACAATCCCAACGACGACCAGGCGGAAGGATTTGACGCGGTCCTCGATAATCCCAACTTTGCCGGCGGACAGTTCAGCTTCTGGCAGCGGCAGCAGATTAAGCTGTTTGGCGTGAATCTGACGCAGCGCGAAAGTCTGCTGGCAAATCTGCGGAGCAGTAAGTTTCAGGGTCAGAGCAACTTTGTGAATCCCGGTGTGCGACTGCTCAATGCCGGGATGGACTTCGAGATCACACCGAAGCTCCGAGCCATTACCAACGTGAATTTTCTCTGGTTCGACCACACAGAGGCACTTGAGCGGTTTACGTTTCAGGACCGGATCGCCCGTCGAATCGGCACGGATCTGAGTCTCGGTCTGGAATATCGCCCGCGACTGAGCGACAACATTCTTGTGGCCGGCGGTATCTCATCGCTGATCCCGGGAGCCGGATTTGATGACCTTTACGGCGTCCTTGATCCTCTGGCAGCCTCTGCCGGCAATTCAGGAACGGCCGACACACTGTACGGAATGTTTATGGATCTGGTGCTGACCTATTAAGCGGCGGATTGCCGGTTTTTCAGATAGTGACTTCCATGAATTTCCACAAAGACGGTATTCCGCAGATGAACGGCAGTGTACGCGTGCTTGCAGCCATTGCGGCATGGATTGCACTGGGACTCGGCTGTCTGCTCTGGCTGCATCTTGTGCGTCAATCCGACCGCCATCTTGCTGCTGCTGAGGACAGGACGAAAAGAGTTGGAAAAGCATCACTGGATGACACCTCAGATCAGCCTGCGGACTCACAGGACAGCCTGAAGATCAGGCCGGCGTCGCGCTCCCGGTTCCGCAGCGGATCCGCCGAAACCGCAGACAGCTCGGGCCACGCAGCTGCGGTCGATCAGGCCTATCCTGTTCCGCCGCATCTGGCAGGAGTGGATCTGTCGCGTCAGTCACAGGAGCAGGCCGATGCCAAAAGTGTCGGCTGCATCCGCTGCCACGTGGATGCACATGATCCGCATTACAGCAGCAGCGTGAAACTGGGCTGCGTGGACTGTCATGGCGGCAATCCGCTGGCACATGACAAGCGGGCAGCGCATGTGCATCCCCGGTTCAGCGATGTCTTCAGATCCTCGGCAAATCCGGTCCGCTCCTATACTGTGCTGAATCATGAGAATCCTGAGTTCATTCGTTTTATGAATCCGGGTGATCTACGAATCGCGCATATCAGCTGCGGCACCGCCGGCTGTCATGGAACCGAGACCCTGCAGGTCAGAAAAAGCATGATGACTCACGGCTGCATGCTCTGGGGCGCCGCCCTTTATAACAATGGAGCGGTTCCCGAAAAATGGCCGACGTACGGTGAAAGCTACAGCATGCACGGCGTACCGCAGCGGCTGCAGACAGTTCCCACACCCACTCCGGAAGAAACAGCCCGCAAAGGCGTCCTGCCGTATCTTGATCCACTGCCTCGATTCGAGATCACGCAGCCCGGAAATATTCTGCGGATCTTTGAACGCGGAGGCCGGTTTGTTCCCGATGTCGGCATTCCCGAACGACTGGAGGAATCGGGAAGGCCCCGCACACGACTCAGCAATCGGGGACTCGGCACCGCCAATCGAACAGATCCGGTGTTTATCGGTCTGCAGAAAACACGACTGCTCGACCCGACACTCAATTTTCTTGGCACAAACGACCATCCGGGTGATTATCGTTCGAGTGGCTGCACGGCCTGTCACATGATCTACGCCAACGATCGCTCCCCCGTAAACTCCGGACCGTGGGCGCGCTACGGCAATCGTGGACTGGCAGCCGCACAGGCTGACGAGCTTGTCGGACCTCCGGATCCCACCATTCCCAAGTGGGAATCAGGGCACCCGGTGACGCACCGATTTACAGTCGGAGTCCCCACCAGTCAGTGTATTGTCTGCCACATTCATCCCGGTACGACAGTGATGAACAGCTACCTGGGTTTCATGTGGTGGGATATGGAGACGGATGCGCGACTGATGTATCCGCGAGTGGAGCGGCATCCGAGCTCTGAGGAGTTCACGGAATCGACGATGTCCGACCCGCACGAAGCCACAGCACGGGGGAACTGGAGCGACCCGGAATTCCTCGCACGGTCCTCTGAACTGAATCCGCAGCTTGAACACACCCAGTTTTCAGATTTTCACGGTCATGGCTGGATGTTTCAGGCCGTGTTCAGAAAGGACCGTCAGGGCATTCCTCTGGATCATGCAGGAAGACCGGTTCCGCAGCCCACAGCTGAACAGCGTCAGAAGGCGCTGAAGATCCCGGAAATCGCACAGCAGCTGCAGCGGGAAGTTGACTGGACTCAGCCCGAAGAACAGCTTCTGCAGCAGGTCCGTGATCTGGAAGCACGACTGATGGCAGAGAAGGACAATGTGCCCGTACACATGCTCGATATCCACCTGGAACGCGGCATGCACTGTGTGGACTGTCACTTTGTGCAGGACATGCACGGAAATGGAAAACTCTATGGCGAGGTGCGGGCTGCGATCGAAATTCAATGTATCGACTGTCACGGATCGCTCGATGCAAAAGATGCAGGACGACTCCTGATTACCTCCGGACCGGCCGCTGCGGAAGATGCCAGCGGTCGGCCGATCGGTCGGCAGCTGGCCGATATGCGGACTCCATTCGGCAAACGTCGCTTCGAACAGATTGGTCCGCGAATCATTCAGAACTCCATGGTCGATCCGACGCTCAGCTGGGAGCTCACACAGGTGGCGGACACCGTGAATCCCGAGCATCCGGATTACAATGCCGCATCGGCACTGGCGAAGACCATCCGTCGGACGGAGGAGGGCAGCATTGACTGGGGTGATGCGCACGCCGAATCTTTTGCTCATCCCAATCGCGGAATGTCCTGCATCGCCTGCCACACGTCATGGAATCCCAGCTGCTATGGCTGTCATCTTCCCCAGAAGGCAGCTCGAAAAACCCCCTCACTGCACAACGAGGGAGACATCAGTCGCAACCAGGTTGCCTATAACTTTCAGACACTGCGGGATGAAGTCTTCATGCTGGCTCGTGACGGGAATGTCACCGGCCGCCGCATCGGTCCATCGCGATCCTCCTGCGCTATTCATGTGACTTCGTACAATCTCAATCGCGAGGCAGTCTATACGCAGCAGCAGACCATTTCGGCAGAGGGACTCAGTGGTGTCGCATTCAGCACAAATGTGCCGCACACAGTCCGCGGAAAAGGTGAAACCAAATCCTGCACTGACTGTCATTTATCAGCAGCAAACGATAACAACGCGCTGATGGCTCAACTGCTCATGCAGGGCACCAACTACATGAATTTCATCGGTCGCAATGCATGGGTTGCGGCAGGTGAACACGGACTGTTTGCAGTGACAGTGACAGAGCGGGATGAGCCGCAGACGGTGATCGGCAGCACCATGCATCACGATGTGTACCCGCAGCGGTATGAGGAGCACGTGAAGCACGGCAGAGAACTGCATCATGCGCACGAGCATCCCGGGCACGACATCGGCCGGCAACTGCTCAACCCCGGACGTCCGCACCAGGTGCTCAGTCTGCAGGTTCGCGGGGAGTACTGTTATGCGGCCTGCGGCGATGGCGGCATTCGCGTCTATGACGTCGCCTTCATCGAACACAAAGGCTTCTCGGAACGCATTGTCACAGCTCCGGTTTCTCCGGCAGGACAGCGATTCCACGTGAAAACACCTTTCGCCACGGATATCGCCGCACCCACAACCATCGCGCCTGATCCAACACGTACACATCGCCCGGAAAACGCGGAACGGTCCGTGGCGAAGATGTATGCGTATCTGTACGCGACAGACTTCGAGGAGGGGCTGGTGATGATCGGAGCCGGCACGCTGCTCGACGGAGATCCGCTCAATAACTTCCTCAGAAAAGACGTCGTGTTCAACCCCGGCCACGTGCTCCATGGTGCCACGTCGATCACCATCTTCGGGCACTATGCCTGGATCTGCTGTCATGCGGGACTGGTGGTGGTGGACATTGCAGATCCGGAGAAACCATTCATTACGAACATTCTCGGACCGGACGTCGTGAAGAACCCCCGCGCAGTGGAGTTTCAGTTTCGTTACGGTTTTGTGGTGGATGACGAAGGCCTGAAAGTCCTTGATGTCACCGACCCGACGCTTCCCCGCCTCACCGCGGTCATGCCCATGAAAGAGGCTGCAAACATCTACGTGGCACGTACCTGGGCCTTCATCTCAGGTGGCCGTCAGGGGCTGGTGATTGTGGACGTGTCGAATCCGGAAGAGCCGCGGATTGATCAGATTTACAATGCTGGAGGAAAGATCAGCGATCTGCGGGACGTGAAGCTGGGAATCACGTACACCAGTCAGTTCGCGTATCTGGCGGATGGTCACAACGGCATGCACGTGCTCCAGCTGACATCTCCGCACACTCCGGGTTACTCGGGCTTCAGCCCGCGAATGCAGCCGATGCTCATTGCCAGCTGGAAATTTCCGAAAGGCGGCGAAGCACTCTGTATTGCAGAGGGAGTTGACCGGGATCGGGCGGTCGACGAAGCGGGAAATCAGCTGGCCGTGTTTGGCCGGGTGGGAGCCGGGCCACTCAGCCTGGCCGAACAGAGAAAGCTCTATCTGAACCCCGATGGAACGCCATGGTTTGTGCGGGATCCGCTGCGCGACTGGTCAATCCCCGACTGGCGTCTGCGGGAGCGGGCGTTGCACCAGCAGCTGCTGGAGTTTTATCCGCGAAGATCGGGTGTTCATCTGCGTGAGGCTCGCAGGTGAGTTTGCCGAGCGGGAACTGCCTTCCCGACTCCCCTATTTCGCCTGGAATCGGCTGCGGCAGGGTTGCAGGGATTCCGGAGTTTGCTGTACTACGCAAAGCTTCCGCGGGCTGGACGCAGGACATTCCGGCCCGGCTGTTCACCATGGACTCAGGTCACACGAATGAATCGGATCTTCATCACCGGAATCGGCGCTGTCAGTTGCCTGGGCAATGACCGCCGTACACTCTGGAAAAATCTGCTCGCCGGACAGTGCGGCATCGATACCCTCAGAGTGCACGACACAAAGGACATGGACGTCAACATCGGCGGAGAAGTGCTGCAGCTGAATGAAGCCCGGGTAAACGTGAACGAGAACGTTTCCGCAAGGAAAATGGACCGCGCCTCGCAGTTTGCCGTACACGCCGCCTTCGAGGCACTCGAAGAT
>CAZLOQ010000020.1:0-39243 GCA_964561125.1 uncultured Chitinophaga sp.
GCGTGGTTTAGCTGGGAACCTTCAGCTCCGACGGGGCGAGCCCGTCGGGGGCTGCTGGCCTTACAGGCCGGAATCGCAATGCCGGGCACATTGAGAGCGTCAACAGGTGGGCCGCCATTCCCCCACTCCCCACTCCCCATTCCCCACTCCACATTTCCCACTCCAAATTCCCCATTCCCCATTCCCCATTCGCCATTCGCCATTCGCCATTCGCCATTCGCCATTCGCCATTCGCCATTCCCCATTCGCCATTCCCCATTCCCCAAATCTCATTTCCCGATTCTCCCAATGCCGACAGTCCTGCGTGTCTGGGCTGATTGCTCAATTTCTGATAATCTGCATGGTGGAGAGCGTGAGGTGTCCGCACATCCCGGAACGGGTCGATGTCTGCGTTGATTGAATTACAGGGTATTACCAGAGACTACGGCAGCTTCCGTGCGCTGTCCGAGGTGACGCTCAGCATTCAGCCTGGTGTGACGGGGTTGTTGGGTCCGAACGGTGCCGGCAAGACGACTCTGATCCGCATCCTGCTGGGGCTTGCCCGAGTGACGTCCGGCAGTGGCCATGTGCTGGGAATTCCGCTGGGTGATCAGTTGGCTCGAGTGCGATCGCTGGTGGGTTTCATGCCGGAGGACGACTGTTATCTGCACGGAATTTCGGGAATTGAAACGCTGCAGATGGCAGGTCGGCTATCGGGCATACCGGCACTGGAGGCGTTGCGTCGTGGCCATGAGATTCTGGATTTCTGCGGAGCGGGTCAGGAGCGTTACCGGCCGGTGGAGACGTATTCGACGGGGATGCGTCAGAAACTGCGGTTTGCCATGGCGATTGTGCACGACCCGCAGCTGCTGATTCTGGACGAGCCGACGACGGGTCTGGATCCGCAGGAGCGTGAAGCGATGCTCAACCGCATCCGGATTCTCTCGCAGGATTTCGGCAAGTCGGTCCTGCTGTGTACTCATATTCTGCCGGACGTTCAGGCGGTGTGTACGTGGGTGGTGATCCTGGCGCGTGGCACGGTCCGAGTGTCGGGGAGTCTGGAGGAGTTGTGTCGGACGGCCGAGCCTTCGTTGTCTGTGACGGCGGGTGGTTCGATTGAGTTGCTGGCTGCAGAGCTGGCGCGGCGAGGACGATCGGTGGAGGTCCGGGACGGGGGTTCGCTGCGGGTGGCGGGGGGAGCAGAGGACTGTGGTGAGGCGTTATGGGGAGCGGCGAGGTCGAGTGACTGTGTGATTCGCGGGATTGAGCCTGCGCGAAATTCGCTGGAGCAGATTTTTCTGGATGCGGTGGGCGAGGTGCGACGTGCCGATTCATGATCCCGGTTATCGACCATGGCAAGGCAGCACGACATCGGCTGGCAGTCGCTGGCTGGTAGTGGCGCACACGGGAATTCAGCGTGCGTGGCGGAGTTCGTGGCTGAAGCGTCTGCTGCTGCTGGCGTGGCTTCCCGGAGTTTCTCTGGGGTTGCTGGTGTTTATATACGAGCAGATGCAGGTGCAGGACGACATTTCGGCTCGGGCCATTCAGGGGCTGGTGATGAATGTGCTGGAGGTACCTGAGTCAGCGCGGGAGCAATTTCGGGACTTCGGGGGAGTTTTGTCACGGCGAGAGCTGAGTCCGGGTGAGGAGCGTCATTTGTTCTGGTCGCTGCTGCTGCTGAATCTGTTTCGTCGATCGCAGCCACTGCTGTTGCTGCAGGTCGTGGGTTTGATTGCTCCGCCGCTGATTTCACAGGACATCCGTTCCCGGGCATTTCTGCTGTATTTCTCGCGGCCGCTGACGCCTGTGCAGTACATTCTTGGCAAGTTCAGTGTGGTGTTGTTTTATTCGCTGCTGATCACGCTGGCTCCTGCGTTACTGCTGTTTGCGGCCGGTGTATTGTTATCGCCGGGCTTTGATGTGCTGGCGGCGACATGGGATTTACCCCTGCGAATACTGGTTGCGGCGGCGGTGATCACGGTTCCCGGCGCCCTGCTGGCGCTCGCCCTTTCATCGCTCACGACCGAATCCCGTTTTGCAGCGGCTGGCTGGTTTGCGGTATGGATTTTCGGCATGCTGCTGCGGTCTACGGCAGGACTATTTTCGGCAGCGGGCCCTGAGTCGCTGGTCTGGAATCTGTCGCTGTACCACGTGACGACGGATGTGGCCGGACGAGTGCTGGACCCCAATTTTCTTGCTCCCGGATTCGGGTTGCAGGTGGTTTTGCTGTGTGTGTTGTGTGCGGTTTCAGTGGCGGTGCTGTATCGCCGCGTGTGTGCGCCGCTCGAGGCCTGAAATCCAAAGTGGAATGCGGCAATGGCCTGGATGATTGAGCTGGAGCATGTGACGAAGCTGTACGGCACGGTGCTGGGTGTCAACGACATGACGCTGCAGCTGGCACCGGGCGCCTGGGGGTTGCTGGGTCCCAACGGTGCCGGCAAGAGTACACTCCTGAATCTGCTGATTGGCCAGCTGCGGCCGACGCGGGGGGCGGTGCGAGTGTTGGGAGAGAGTCCGCGCAACAACGCACAGCTCATGCGGCGCATCGGCTTCTGCCCGGCGTTTGAGGGCATGTATGCGGGCGTGAGTGGTCTGGAGTGGACGACTTGGCTTTTGCAGCTGCAGGGATTTGGCCGGCAGCGCGCACGTGAGCGGGCTGCGGAATCGCTGCAGCGGGTGGGAATGGCTGAAAGCATGCAGCGTCCGATTTCCAGCTATTCGCGGGGGATGCGGCAGCGTACGAAGCTGGCCCAGGCGATCGCCCACGACCCTGATCTGTTGATTCTGGATGAGCCGCTGAGTGGCCTGGACCCGGTGGGTCGGGCACAGATGACGGCCCTGCTGAGAGACTGGATTGCCGCGGGCCGGAGTGTGCTGATAGCGAGCCACGTGCTGCACGAAATTGAAGCATTGACGCAGTCATTTCTGCTCGTATCGGGCGGACGACTGCTCGCATCAGGCACGGCAGCCGAAGTGCATGAACTGCTGTATCAGGTACCGATGGAGATCCAGGTGCGATGTTCTGCGGGGCGGCGACTGTCTGCGTGGGCGCTGGAGCAGGGTGTAGCGGATGCGGTGCGGCTGCAGAGTGCTGCGGGGGGCGGCGATGTTGTGTGGATTTCCACGCGGAACGCAGCTGAGTTTTCCCGGCAGCTGGTGAAATGGGTTTGTGACGAGCGGCTGGTGGTGTATGAGCTGCGGTCTGCGGATGATTCGCTGCAATCGCTGTTTCATTCACTCATGAAGATGCATCGGGGTGAACTGTGAGGGAAGTGGCGGCTGTTTTTTTCTACGAATGCCGGCGGATGCTCACCCCCGGACGGCTGGTCTGGTGGCTGACCATCACGGGATTCCCAGTGGCCATCACGCTGCTGATCCGCTGGAATCTGAAGCAGGCGGAATCCGGCCTGAACAACGTCGACGCTTCCTGGTCGCTGGCTTATTACATGCTGGTTCCGGGCGTCTGCACGGCCCTTGGGGTGCTGGTGACGGCCGGTCCGGCGGTCGCGAGTGAGCTGGAGCAGAGGAGCTGGATTTATCTGGCAACACGTCCGCATGGCATTCCGCGTCTGCTGCTGGGTAAGTACCTTGCGGCAGTGGTCTTCGGCTGCACGGCGGCGTGGGTTGGTCTTTCCGTTTCCGTGGCCCTGTGCACGGCTGATTCGCGGCTGAAGATCTGGTGGGCGATGGTGGTTTTGAGTGGTTTGTCGGCAATTTCTTCGGCGGCCGTGTTTTTGTTTCTGGGAACAGTGATGCTGCGGCGGGCCATGGTGCTCTGCATGGCGTATGCGTTTCTGGTTGAGGGTATCCTTGGTTCGCTCCCGGCGGTTGTGAATCGGTTCACGATGCAGTACCGGCTGCGATCGCTGCTGGTGCAGTGGCTCCCGCTGCCGGTGAATCGCCAGGGCGAGCCGGTGTTGAATTACGCGATCGGTGCGGAGCCGGCGTGGCAGCACATCGGATGGATCGTGGCATTGACGGGTATGTTTCTGGCAGCGGCCGTGCTGCTTGCCCGGGGCCGTGAATTCACAGCTGCCGCTGAGAGTGATGTTTAGCCCAATATCTTCCCGGAATCTCTCGCCCTGCTCCGCACATTCCGGTAAACTTCCACCACAGTGCCGGCTCCTGCTGCCGCTGTCATCCTGTCTGCTCCCACTCAATTCTCTGCCCTGCGCGCGGAGTTCCCGTTATGTCTCTGCCCACCTGTCCTTCCTGCGGCCAGTCGGTTCTTGAGGACGACGCTGTCGACTGCCCGTTCTGCGGTGCTGCGATGGATGGTTCTCGCGGCGCCCGGAACACGCCGCAGCCAAAGAAAAATCCGGCGATGAATCGGCCCGGCGCGCGTCCGGTGCCTGAAAAGCCTGCTGCGGCGTCCTCTGCTGCGGCGTCCTCGGCGTCCCCGGCAGCAGCGTCCGGAGCAGCGGGGAAAGCTCCGTCAGCAGCGTCCGCCAAACCTGCTGCTGCTGGTCGTTTCGGCGGCAAAATGGTGGTTGACGAGGACGACCCATTCGGCATCGGAGCAACTGGTGGCGGCCAGGTCATCGAAGCAGTGCTCAAGCCGGAAAAAGGGCGTTTGCAGAAGACCGTCTGTCCGATGTGTGAACAGACAAATTTCATCCCCAAAGCGGCGCTTGGAAAAAGTGTTCGCTGTGCAAATCCGAAGTGCATGATTCCGGTGTTTACGGCTGTGGATCCGGCGGAGCAGAAAGCGGAGCGCAGACCGACTCGACTGTCCGATGAAGCCGAAGCACAGCGTCGTGCGGCCGAAGAGGCTTTGCCACGCCGCCGCAGCCCTGTGCTGCTGTATGTGGCCGGTGCAGCCATTCTTGCGGGGCTGACGGCGCTGGTGGTAAGCCAGCTCAATCGCAAGCCAGACACGACGCAGTTCGCCCAGGGGCTTGATTTATCGGAACTGCAGCGTCTGGCCGAGGAAGATTCCGCGAAAGCTGCGGCAAAGCAGGCTGCGGATCAGTCAGCCGCGGCAAAAGCCGCTCAAAACCCGGCAAAGGAGCTCGAAGACACCATCCGCCGGATGATCGCCCTCGCCCGCTCCGAAATGCGCGACAAAGCGCTTGCGCGACGCATGACCGGGGACCTCTGGCTGCGTCTGGGGCGTGCCGAAGAATCTGCCACGGAATTCAATCAGTTGCTGGTGGTGGACAAGAGTCGCGGCTTCTATCGCATGCTGCCTCAGCTGGAACGTTACTGGCGGAGCCATGCTGCCGGCGATACTCAGGCCGCCGCCGATGCTCTCAGCCTCGCCGAAACGGAAGCTCGGCAACGCAGCTTCCCGCGAACGGGCCGTGCCGCCACCGACGCCGCACTGGCACTCGCCGCAGTGCTCGCTGCAGAAGGCCGACTGCCGGATGCCGCCGGGCTGGTTGCTTCACGGCAGCTGGATCGCTCCATCCCGGCCAATATCGACCAGGTCTGCGGGACAGCCTGGTTGTTCGTGGCCGCCCAGTGTCGGGACCAGGGCGTGCCCGCCCCACCAGCGCTCGATTGCCTGCTCTGGGAGGACCCGCTCCACACTGCTGTTGCCGCAGCACTCGCCACACGTAGCCGGTGGCAGGCGGCGGTCGACTGGGCCATGCTCCCGGGGGACGGTCGTCCTTCCGCCGATGCACTGTCTGCCATCGCTGACCGCGCCAATGCGTTGGGACTCCCTGCAGCCACTCAGGCCGCACCGCTCATCGAAGCGGCCGCCGCAAAGCTCACCAGCCCCCAACTCCGCCTGAAAGTGCTCGCCGCCACAGCCGCCGCCAAACGTGACGCCACCGCACTCCAAACCTGCCTCGACGGCCTCCGACAGCTCCCTGAAACCCCCGCATGGACGCTCCCTGACCTGCCTTCGCTGCTCCAGAAAGAACTCCTTGATCGCAGCGCCAGTCTCACCGCCACCAGCGCCGCCGCGGAAGCATTCCGCGCTGCCATGCTGATGAATCATCCGGAACACGCCAAAACAGCCCTCGCAGAGCTCCGGCGACACCTCGCCGCCGCCGCTCCACCCACCGGCGAAGCCCGCTCAATGCTCGCCGAAATCAAAGCCGATGAATCCGCCGTTCGCCGCCAGATCCAGACTGCACTGCGGGAAAGCGATCCCGGACGGCTCGACGTGCTGTACCGCAAAGCCGTCTCGCGCAGCACCAGCATCGCTCAGTTCGCCGATGAACGTCGCAGCCTGTTCGTGCTCCTGCTCAGCCGCATCGCGGCCTCCGGCGGTGCCGATCTGCTCAAACAATCCCTCAATGAGGCCCCCGAACTCGTTACCGAGCTGCAGCTGGATGAACTGCGTGGACTCGTTGCTTTCGCAGCGCTGACCGGCGGCAAGCCAATGCCCGAACTGGCCATCACTACGTCCAGGGCGGCGGCCGTCACGCCACGCAGTACGCTTCCCCTGATGCTCGTCGAACTCGGCCGTGTCGCAGGCCACGCTGCGGCACTCGAAGCCACCAATCCCACAGACGCTCTTCGCTGGATCGAACAGGGCACCAATACAATGCCCGCCGTCCGGGGCGCCTTTACCGCCGAATTCTCAGGCCACCTCGCGGGTACCCTTGAGCCCCCTGCTGTGCTGTCTGCCATTGCTGCCTGCAAAAATGGACTCTGGCGCGAAGAATGCTTTGAGATTGCCGGCAGAAAGCTGGGTGAACGTGGGCTTGAAGCCGGTGTCCGTACCTGGGCCACTTCCGGAAAAACTCCCCCGCAGGACCATATCTGTCTGCTCTACGGCACCGGCCTCAGCCAGCTCGCGCGGCTCAGCAAACCCGTCACCGCTCAGCCCTGATTCTGCGACATGGTCAACGGAGAACCTCCATGCTCGAGCCCAAACGGATCCTGATCCTTGGAGGTGGTTTCGCCGGCGTCTACACCGCGATGCGGCTTGAACGTCTCTTCAGGAAAAACAACGACGTCGAGATTGCCCTCGTCAACCGCGAGAACTACTTTGTCTTCCAGCCCATGCTGGCCGAAGTTGTCTCGGGAAACATCGGTCTGCTTGACACGGTCAGCCCCCTGCAAAAGCTCATTCCCTGCACCCGGATTTATGTGCGTGACATCGAATCGGTGGACCTTGAACGCCGCGAAGTCGTCCTCGCTCCCGGTCTCCGCCCGCAGCCGCTCACGCTCAAATGGGATCACCTCGTCGTCGCCCTCGGGACCGTCACCGATTTCCGCGGTATCTCGGGGCTGCAGCAGCATGCGCTCCCGTTCAAAAACCTCGCCGATGCCGTGCGACTCAGAAATCATCTGATTTACGTCCTCAATGAAGCGGAGATCGAATCCGACCCTGATCGCCGCAGACAACTCCTGACCTGTGTGATCGCCGGCGGCGGATTTTCGGGTGTCGAAGTGGCAGCGGAGATCAACGACTTCCTCCGCGCCGCTGCCAGGCGTTTTCACAACTTCGGCCCCGCCGATATCCGTGTGCTTCTCGTTCACTCCGGTGTCCGCATTCTCGAACGCGAGCTCAGCGAATCACTCAGTCTCTACGCCCAGAAGATCCTGCGTCGTCGCGGCGTTGAACTTCTGCTGGGACAACGACTCCGCACGGCAACTCCTGACGCTGCAGTGCTCGCTTCCGGCGAACGACTCCTTTGCCGCACGCTCGTTTCCACAGTTCCTTCCTTCGCCAACCCCATCCTCGAAAAGCTCCCGCTCGAAAAGGAAGGCGGCCGCATCGCAGTGAATGCCTTTCTCCAGGCAGCCGGCACTGAGGGGGTCTGGGCAGTTGGCGATGCCGCGCGGATTCCCAATGCGGCTGATGGCGGCTTCTGTCCGCCGACAGCCCAGCACGCGATCCGTGAAGCGAAACTTCTGGGCGACAACATCGCGGCGACCATCCGGGGACAGAAACTGCGTTCATTCAGTTTCCCGGGTCTCGGCAAAATGGGCTCGCTCGGACACCACAGTGCCGTCGCTGAGCTCATTGGGGGCATCCGCATCTCCGGCTTCCCCGCCTGGGTGCTCTGGCGATTCGTTTACTGGTGGAAACTGCCTGGCATCGATCGCCGCGTCAAAGTGGCTTTCTCCTGGCTGCTCGACCTCGTCCTGCCCCCGGAAACCGTGCAGCTCAGAATGGAATCTGCCGGCGGTGTGATACAGCTGCACTTCGAGCCGGGTGAAGTGGTGTTCCGACAGGGAGATCGAGCGGATTCGCTGTATGTGATACTCGCGGGAAAGGCCGAAGTGATTGCGGAGGAAAGTCAGTCGTCGGATGCGTCCGAACCACCGCTGCAGCGGCGCCTTGCGGTTCTTGAAGCCGGCGAATTCTTCGGCGAAATCGCCATGCTCCAGCAACGCACGCGAACGGCCACCATTCGCTGTCTGGAAGCCCTTGACGTGCTTGCCATGCCACAGAACCAGTTCCAGACGCTTGCTCAGCATCTTCCTGGATTTCGCAGCGGTTTTCAGACAGAAATGCAAAAACGCCTGCTCCGGGAGACTCAACAGGAATAAGGTCTATGCGCAGCGAAATCAGCTCCGGACGGGCGATTTGACGAGGACTGTTCCAGACGATACCAGACCAAACGTGTTATTGCTTCCGACGACGAGTGGAGTGAGGAGCGATCGATGGGACGGCGACTTTCGGGCAGGCGGGATGATTCCGGCAGCTGGCTCGCTTCACTGCTGATTCTGGCAGTGGGACTCGGATTTTGCGCTTTTCTTGCGATTTCGTCCGATCCTTCTTCTGCGCTCACAACCTGCTCAATCCTCGCCGGAATCCTCGGCATCTTCGTGCTCCTGAACCGACTCAACCGCGCCGGTCGGCTCACTTCGCTCAACCTCAGCTTCCTTTCCATCTCCAGCCGCAGCCGTCGCGACGACGGCACTCGGGACTACCAGCCCCGCAAAGCGAACGCAGCATCGCCGAAAGCCGCCCCTAATCAGCCGATTACGGCCGGCGAAGCACGGGAACTGCGAATCACAAGTTCCAGCACCTGGATACCCGCTCAGGGACGCAAAAAGAAAAACCCCGACACTTGATTGTGCGGATTTCGTGAATTTCCCTGGCCGCAGTGCGCCCTCGGCGTAGAACAGTGTAACCCGACAGCGTCGCGAACTGTCACCTCGGTTCAACGCTCTGCAGCCGGCTCAGAGCGGATGCCTTCCCCGTTAGTTTATTTTCCCAGAAGAGTTTCCAGGAGCTGTCGATGAAAAAGTTTGTTGCTTTCCTGCTGGCCGCAGCAGTTGTTCCCACCGCCGTTGCAGATCAGAAGTGTGGCACGGCTTGCCGCACACGCAGCACGGCCAAAGTCGCCATGCACCACGGTGCAATCCTGACCCGAGCCAAAGCAGTGATTGCTGATGACATCGTCGACACCGCCGTTGGTGCCGGCAAGTTCAACACACTGGTCGCAGCCGTCAAGGCAGCCGGCCTCGTGGAAACGCTCAAAGGCAAAGGACCGTTCACCGTCTTCGCTCCTACAGACGAAGCGTTCGCCAAGCTGCCCAAGGGCACTGTCGAAGAACTGCTCAAGCCGGAAAACAAGGACAAGCTGGTCGCCATCCTGACATACCACGTGGTACCGGGTCGCGTGATGGCAGCTGACGTTGTGAAGCTGAAATCTGCCAAAACAGTCCAGGGTCAGGAAGTGACCATCGCCGTCAAGGGCGGCACTGTCAGCGTTGACGCTGCCAAGGTCGTGAAGACGGACATCAGCTGCAGCAACGGCGTCATCCACGTCATCGACTCTGTCATTCTTCCCAAAGAGCCAGCGAAGCCGGCTGATATCGTCGACACCGCAGTCAGCGCTGGCAAGTTCGGTACGCTGGTGGCCGCAGTCAAAGCTGCCGGTCTGGTCGAAACGCTGAAGGGTGAAGGTCCGTTCACGGTCTTCGCTCCCACGGATGCGGCCTTCGCCAAGCTGCCGAAGGGCACCGTCGAAGATCTGCTCAAGCCGGAAAACAAGGACAAGCTGGTCGCCATTCTGACCTACCACGTCGTGCCCGGCCGCCTGAAGGCTGCTGATGTCGTGGCAGCAAAGGAACTCAAGACGGTCAACGGCAAGACAGCCGCCGTCACCACAGAAGGTGGCGCGAAGATCGCCGGCGTTTCGATCATCGCCACCGACATTGAAACCAGCAATGGGGTCGTGCACGTCATCGACAGCGTCATGCTGCCCTGATTTGGCGAATGTGTGTCCTTGATTTAAGAAAATCGGGCGGAGCGGCGAGAAGCCACTCCGCCTTTTTTCATTTTTGCAGGTGCGGATAGCCGTTTTGGCAGTTCTTATTGGTCGCGGACCGGGAGACGTGGTAAGCTTTTTGCTGGAAGAGTGAACATGATTTCACTAGCGTTGCCCTGTAACTGCGTCAGAGAGTGATTCCGTGTCGGACCCAGTTCCACGACCGGCTGAGCCTGTGCCCGGTCAGAT
This sequence comes from uncultured Chitinophaga sp., assembly GCA_964561125.1. Taxonomy (GTDB): domain Bacteria; phylum Planctomycetota; class Planctomycetia; order Planctomycetales; family Planctomycetaceae; genus SXXK01. The sequence continues at coordinate 10,356 of CAZLOQ010000020.1, forward strand.
TTCTGAAGATTCGCTCAGTTTTTCCGGCGGTGCTGTTCCGGACGGCCACACGGTGATCATGTCCCCTGGCGTGACTCCGGGAGCAGCATCTGCAGCTGATTCCAGCCCCATCCCCGCAGAGACGCTGGTGGGCAAATATCGCATCCGCAGGCTGCTGGGTCAGGGGGGGATGGGAACGGTTTATCTGGCGTTTGATCCGCTGATTGAGCGCGAAGTTGCGATCAAGCTGCTCAGTTCTGAACTTTCCTCCAGTCCGGAATCCCTGCGTCGATTTCTGGGGGAGGCCCGTTCGATTGGTCGGTTGAATCATCCGCACGTGGTGGCGATTCACGCGATCGACATTTGGGAGGGCCGCTACTACCTCGTCATGGAGCTGCTCACCGGAGGCAGCGTGTCTGACCTTGCAGAGACGCGCGGGCGTCTGCCCTGTGGGGAAGCCGCGGCGTTTTTGGCACAGGCCGCCCGTGGTCTGTCGGCCGCTCACCAGGCAGGCATGGTCCACCGGGACATCAAACCTGCCAATCTGATGCTCAGTCGTGACAGCGTGGTGAAGGTTGTGGACTTTGGGTTGTCACGGGTGCTGGATGCGGTGTCTGCGGGTGCGGACCAGGCCACGCGTGTCGGGCAGATTGTGGGCACGCCGCATTTCATGAGTCCGGAGCAGTTCGAAGGCGGTGCGGTGGATGCGCGGTCGGACATTTACAGTCTTGGGGCATCGTTTTTCCGGCTGATTACCGGGGAATTTCCGTTTCAGCGGTGCAGCACGATCGTGCAGCTGATGAAGGCGCACATGCTCGATGCGCCGCCTGCTGCGACGGTTCTTGTTCCGGAACTTCCTCCGCTGGCAGATGAGATCATTCGCAGGTGCATGGCGAAGCGTCCTGAAGACCGTTATCAGAGTGCTGTCGAAGTAGCAGAAGCATTTGAACAGCTTGCCGCGTCCGGCTCCGTGCTGGCTGCAGGCCCGCCATCTGCAGCCGCCAGCACAACTATCTCGCAGGGTGTCGCTGACCGCGTCTTCAGGGGGCTTGTGGTTGCGGAACGTTCTGCACTGCAGGCCAGAATGCTCCAGACTGCCTGCAAAGCCTTCCATGTGGCGGACGTCCACGTGTTTTCTCGAATTGAGCAGGCGGATGCGGCACTTGATGGGGTTCAGCCGGATGTGATCTGGACGGCCATGGAACTTGACGACGCCCGCGGCATCGACTGGCTGCGCAGGTTGGGGCGAAAAGGCCGCACTTCCACTTCGGCGGTGGTGCTGCATTCCAGCGATTCAACAATCTCTGAGCTGCTGCAGGCCGCCACAGCCCCCTGTCGACTGCTGGCACCCAAAACTTTGCCTGCCGACCAGATCCTGCGGCTGCTGCATGCGGCCGGCCCTGCACGGCTTTCCTCCCTGCAAACGTCCCCCGAAAAGCACTCGCAGCAGAGGGTCCGCATTCTGTGCGACACCGAGCGGCTCCCGGAACAGCTCAAATCCATCATCCGCGAACTGGCGCTGGTCAATCTGCATGTCACCGGGATGCTGGATGCCGCTGCCGACACGGATCCAGCGGAACTCAGCCTGATCATCCGCACGGCCGAAGTTTTTTCCGGTGACGAAGCCGTTTACACGGGACTGGTCACAAATCGCCGCACGGAAATCTTCGCTGCCATCCAGCACTCCGCCAGCGGTCTGATGCTGCGGGCCGTCGGAAAACGCGGCGGAGTGGCGGTCGTCAATCGTGTGTTCGATGCCGCAGCACTCCGCAGGCTGCTGGAATCTGCCGGCTGAACGCACACGCAGGAAGAATGCTAGCCAAGGATTCCCTGCACCACCTGGCCGTGTACATCCGTCAGTCGAAAGTCACGACCGCTGTAGCGATACGTCAGCTGTTCATGATCAATCCCCAGCAGATGCAGCACGGTGGCATGCAGATCGTGTACATGCACCCGGTTTTCGACCGCGAACATTCCCAGCTCGTCGCTGGCACCGTACATCAAACCGCCCTGCACACCTCCACCGGCAAGGACTGTTGTGAACGCCGAATGATGATGATCCCGGCCCTGTTTGCCTTTGTCGTTCGGCTGAGCATACGGAGTGCGTCCGAATTCACCCGTCCAGATCACAAGGGTGTCTTCGAGCAGACCGCGCTGCTTCAGATCCGTGAGCAGCGCTGCCGTTGCCCGATCACTGTCAGCACACAGCTTCCGATGCCCGTCGTCGTTGTTGGAATGCGTATCCCAGGGCTGATTGCCGCCTGGAGTGAGATAGTAGGAGGTGACAAAGCGGACACCACGTTCCGACAGCCGTCGTGCCAGCAGACACTGGCGGCCGAACAGCGTGTCCCCGTACTGATCGCGCGTCGCCTGAGTCTCCTGAGAAATGTCAAACGCATCGGAGGCTTCCAGCTGCATCGAAAATGCCGTCTCCATCGCCTGAATCTGAGCCTCCAGCGCGGAGTCCTGCTGTCGCTGATTCGCATGCAGCCGGTTCAGACCCGCCAGCAGATCCAGCTGCCGACGCTGATCGGTACGCCCCAGCGTCGGGTGCTTCAGATCTGTGACCAGCCGATCCACCTGCATGTCCTGAGTATTCACGGCCATGCCCTGATAGGCACCCGGCAGAAACGAGTTGGACCACAGGTGAGGCCCTACGACCGGCCGCCGCGGCCCCAGCACCACATAACCCGGCAGATTCTGATTCTCTGAACCCAGACCGTACGTCACCCACGAACCAATACTGGGACGCGTCGGCTGCTGAACGCCGGAATGCATGATGATCAGCCCCGGTTCATGGTTCGGAACATCCGTATGCATGGAACGGATCACGCACAGATCGTCCGCACATCGCGACAGCTGCGGAAACAGCTCGCTCATGACCACCCCGGATGCCCCATGCGGACGAAAGCGAAACGGAGACGGCATGTAACCGGCTTTGGCCCGGCGAGTTGCTTTCTCGGACGGTTTTTCACCGGCGTATTTCGCGAGTGCCGGCTTTGGATCAAAGGTATCCACATGGCTGGGGCCGCCATTCATGAACAGCAGAATGACTCGCTTCGCACGCGGCACGAAATGCGGCTGCAGCAGACGCTGCTGAACCGACGAATCTGCAGCCTGCAGCTGCTGATACACACCCGCCAGTCCCACGACGCCAAACCCCAGACTGGCCTGCTGCAGCCAGCCGCGGCGATCCAGTGAATTGCATGTCTGCGAAGAATTCATGACTGTGTCCGTCCTGTTCTTAGTCCACGTACTGGAGTTCATTCGACGCCAGCAGCACATGCGAGTACTGCCGCCAGCGACTTTCCGGATCCGCCTGCTGCAGAAATTCTTCTGACAGCCGCACTTCATCCGCTGTTGCCGGTCGCCCGAACAGAGTTCGATATGCCCAGTCAATCCGCTGCGAGATCACCGCCGCGTCGGCTCCGGGAACCGCCTGCAACAACCGGGATTCCAGCGCCTCAGCCTGCGACAGCATAAACGCACTGTTCAGTACGAACAGCTTCTGCAGCGGAGTGATGGTTTCGGATCGCTTCTCTGCAGTGACATTCGGATCCGGAAAATCATACAGCACGAGGTACCGATTCAGGTCCAGACGACTGATCCGGCTGTAGATCGTGCGCCGGGTCTGCGCTGCATCGGACGGATCGATCGATGGTCCGCCCACAGTGCTGGCGTCCAGCCGACCAGTCACCGCCAGGAGCGAATCCCGCCAGCTCTCTGCACTCAGTCGTCGTCGGGGCATCCGTGCCAGCCATGTGTTATCGGGATCCCGCGTGAGTACTTCCGGGGTGGCCTGACTGCTTTGGCGATAGGTTGCTGACAGCACAATTTCCCGATGCAGCCACTTGAGTGACCAGCCGTTCTGCTGGAATCGCACCGCGAGGTCATCGAGCAGTTCCGGATGAGTCGGCCGGTCACCGAGGAGACCAAAATTGCTTTGCGTTCCCACGAGGCCGCGCCCGAAATAGGCGGCCCAGATCCGATTCACGATCACGCGTGCGGTCACCGGATTTCCCGGGTCCACAATCGCCTCCGCCAGCTGCTGCCGACCACTGCCCTCCGTGAAGTTCATGGGGGTCTGAGCGAGAATGGGGAGGAATCTGCGTGGTGCGAGCGGGCCCTTGTTGTCCACGTCGCCACGGACAAAAACATGCAGATCCCGCGGAGTTCCCTCGCGCACAATGTGCATTGATTCTTCCGGCTTCGCATCTTCCTTCGCGGCTTTGTCCGTCAGCGAACGGTTGAACATGCGAGTACTTGCGAAGATGCCCGCCAGACCGTAGTAGTCGGCCGTTTGAATCGGATCGTATTTGTGGTCGTGACAGCGGGCACAGGCGACCGTCAGCCCCAGCAGACCGCGTCCCACCACGTCAACCCGATCCTCCCACTCTTCCGCCATTACAAACAGCTGGCCCCGGTCGTAGTACTTTGGCCCCAGACCAATAAACCCCAGCGCCGCCAGGTTCGGTGACTCAGGTCCCTCTATGAGGTCCGCCGCCAGCTGCAGCCGGATGAACTGAGCGTAACTGAGGTCCTGATTGAGTGCCTGAATGACCCAGTCGCGGTAATGAAAGGCGTTGGGATACGTGAGTGATTTGTCGTTGCCCACGATATGTGCCTGATCTTCGGCGTAACGTGCCACATCCAGCCACAGCCGAGCCCAACGCTCGCCGTACGCCGGAGACGCCAGCAGTTGCTCTGTCAGCTGACGGTAAGCGGCCTCTGACGGATCACTCACAAACGATTCCACCTGGTCGGCCGTCGGCGGCAGACCTGTCAGATCGAGGCACAGGCGACGCACCAGAGTGCGTGCATCCGCGGGCGGGGCAAACGGCAGCTGTTGTTCCTGTAACTTTGCGCGAATGAACGCATCCAGCTTTGACGCCACGGGTGCAACAGTTGCGGGCGGCGGGGATTCATGCGGCACGTGGAAGGCCCAGTGATTGCGGCTTGCTTCAGAATCCGGTGCAGTTGCAGGAACACTGGCGGATTCCGTACGCGGATCCGGAGCCCCCATGCTGAGCCAGGTTTGAAAGTCGTGAATGACGGATTCAGGGAGCCGGCCTGAAGGCGGCATCTGCAAGCCGTCGTAACGCAACGCCTGTAAGAGCAGACTGCCCTCAGCCGCGTCTGTTGAAATTGCGGGACCTGAATCACCACCACGAAGCAACCCCGCCTGGGAATCCAGCCGCAGCCCTCCCTGCACAATTTTTGACTGAGACGAATGACACTGGTAACAGTGCGTCACCAGCACCGGCCGGATCTTTGATTCAAAAAACGCCAGCTGATCAGGAGTTGCGGGTGCAGCGGGCGGAACAGCCAGGGGCGGTTCGTCAGAGGCCGCGACCGCAGCGGCCACAGAGCCCAGCAGTGCGGGGATCAGCAGTCCAGTGAACAACCGTTGCAGCAGTCCACGCATTGGGAATTTCCGGGAATGTTCAGCGGGGCGGGGAGAGTAAACGGGCGGGTCACAGAGTGTATCACGCGGGGGCCGCAGATGCACGTCCAAACATGGAAATACGGGTCCGGTAAACCGCGCTCACGATGCCTGTGCACCGCGTTCGCAGGCATCCCATGCGTCCGATTTAAAGCCCCTGCCGCCGACAGTGCTGGAAAGGAACCCCGTTTCAGACCGCTTGGTTCCGAAAAGCGGACTCACCCCGAGGGTGGGATTTCTCTGGTTTTTCGGGAACCACGGCCCATCGCGGCGGGGTTCTTTTTACCAGAGGACTGCCACCGGCGCGAGGCTGGCTGATTTGATGCCACCCACCATCAGGAATTCCTGTTCCCGAGCCTTCAACGCTGACGTTATGTGCCATCGGTGCATGTGTTGCCGGAGTGAAACAAGCCCGTCGTCGTCGAGGTAAGAACCCGCGAAACACGATGGCGTGACCGGATCAGCAGGATCGGCAGACAATCACAGCCAGCGGTGCATGACGCCTTTGGGGGCGCGTGGTCAACGGCGGTTGCCCGGGGTTTAATGGGACTTATGGGACTGATGGGACCTATAACAATCATGGGACCCATAGGGCCCACAATACCAGACCTGTTATTACGACAGGTGCCATGCACTCAAACGCTCACCGGCCAGCCCGCGAGCCGCGCGTTCCAGTCGGGCCAGCCGACTGAGGGCGAGCACTGCAGCCTCCGACGGGCTTGCCCCGTCGGAGCTGCAGGTTCCCGACAGGTGCCATGCACCTGCGCTGTCGTGTGCCGGTGCGGAGGGGGGACCTGTCAGGGTGTTGATCAGCCGGGTGCACGTTCCGACAGTGGGATCGGCAGCACAGGGATGGGCGGCACAGATTACTGGGGTTGGTCAACCAGATCCGGCAGAGTTGCGCGGCCGGCGGCCCAGTTTTTCAGGACCTGGAGTCTGCGTCGGCCCTGCAGGAAATAGGTGTCGTCCAGCTGCTGCACGGTGAGTTGACAGCGTTGGCGGCCGGCCTCCTGCCAGTCGGTTCTTTGGCACTGCAGCAGGCCCTGTGCCTGCATCCATTCGGCGATGGCGACTGCGATGTCTTCATGCGCGCGGAACGAGGGGTGTACATGGTCGACGAGGCGTTGTTCTCCCAGCACGCCGCCTCGACAACCGGCGGACAGCAGGGCCTGAGCATCCAGGAATTCGGCATGCTGCGCAGCGACGGTTTGTCGGAGCGTGCGCTGCAGGGTACTGGTCATTCGCAGGGGGCAGACGTCTTCGTCCGCCGCCCGCTGGAGTGCCTGGCGGGCATCATCCCAGCGGCCGACATTCAGGAGCAGTTGTCCCAGTTCATACCAGCTGAGTGCGCAGCGGGGATCCTGTGTGACAGCGTCTTGCGCCAGCTGCACGGCAGCGGCCGGATCGAGTGCAGCCAGGCGACTGGCTTTCCCCAGGCTGGTGGAAATCTCATCCCGCTGTGCTTTGGTGGTGGAGCTGAGGAATTCCGATTTGAACGGCGGACAGTCGCTCAGGTTGATCGGTGGCTGCATCACGAGCAGGGGCACATTGTGTCGGCGGCAGAGCAGCATGAGTCGTTGCAGGTTGCTGCCGTAATGTGCGGCGACGACCGCGGCGCGCTGGTCGTCGCGGTGAAATTGTTCGAGTCCGCCGTGTTGATCGAGCCGTGTCTGCACTTCGGCGGGCAGCCGCGGTCGGGGGTTGCGGCGACTGTCGGCGGCAGCAGCTTCATGGGTGCTGGCCTGAGTCGGGTGCTGCAGTCTCTGCGTCAGCTGGACTGCCGCGCGGAATGCGTGCAGGGATTGGGCCGCTGACCAGACCGGTTCCAGCAGTGGCCCGGACTGTCGCTGACGCGGGTAGGTGATGTCTTCGAGAAATTCATTCTGACCGGAGCAGAAGATGAACAGATCGGGTTCGCGGTCGAGGCACTCCGTGACGATCGGGAGCAGTCGATAGCTGGCGTAGGAGACACCGCCGCAGTTGACGACTTCCCAGGTGCGATCGGGCTGTGCGGTTTCGAGGATCTGTCGGAGAAATGCGGGGAAGCTGGTTTCGATCGAGAACGGATGCCCCTGAACGGTGGAACCGCCGAAGACGAACACTCGGAATGCATTGGCTGGCTTGCGGGCCGCGAACTGAACTTCCCGGAAATATTCAAGGCGATCCGCTGCGGTGCGGTATTGCAGACCGTCGGCTGTTTTTCTGAACAGTGGCCGCACGGTGGTGAAGCCCACGAACGGATCGACGGTCAGGTCTGCTGCGCCCCAGCCGCAGAGTCGGCAGGCGAGTTCTGTGGCGAGGAGCGGGAGGAGCGAAAGCAGGCTGGCGGCGAGTCGAAAGCAGAACCGCCGTCGTGCGGACAGCGGAGCGTTCGCCGGTGCGGATGCGGGGCCCGGTGCGGTTGCGGCACCCGGGGCGGTTGCGGCACCCGGGGCGGTTGCGGCGCCCGGTGCGGATGCGGGTGCGACCGTCATTTGAGCGACTTGAGATAGCCTTCGATTTCGGCCTGCGGCATCAGGCCGACAAATTCGCCCACCTGCACTCCGCTGCGGTAAATGCGCACATCCGGAATGGATTCGGCACCCAGATGCCGTGCGATCTCCATGTTCTGATCGACGTCCACTTTGACGATTTCGAGCTGGTCGCCCCAGGATTTTTTGATGTCTTCAAGGATTGGTCCGAGTCGTTTGCAGGGGCCGCACCATTCGGCCCAGCAGTCGACCAGCACGAGACGGGAATCGTTGCGTTTGACGGCTGCCAGAAACGTCCCTTCTTCGTGCCGGACCTTGCCATCCTTGTCGACGACGAGGATTTCCACGGGGCCGTCGGGTGCATCGCCAAGCGGCCGTCCGGTGGTGGGTCCTTCGTTGCAGCCGACGAGCAGCAGGGCCGGGAGCAGTGTGCAGAGCAGTGGGAAGGACAGTTGGCGGGATATTTGGCGGGACAGTTGGCGAGGCATGAAGGTCGCATCCGGGCAACGGGGAGAGGAAAAGGCAGGAATCTGCAGGCCGCCGCAGCTTCCGGGTTGTTCACCTTCCCGGGTTCGCCGATTTGTGTCAAGGACAGACGGCCACGGAATCGCTGAATTCCCCGTCTCTTCTGCCCATCCCCCGCCTGACCACCTTTTCACCTGTTCCTTGTTTCCCGCCGCACCGCCGCCTGATATACTCAACCGCCCCGGCCCACCCGGCACTGCTGCTCTTTCATCCCCCCTCCGCACTCCTCAGGGACCCCGCCATGGTCGCCCTGCCCCTGCCCCTGTGTCAGCCCTTGTCGCGTCGGCTTCTTCGGCTTCAGCCTGCGTTTTCGCTTACGTCGGCGGCCGTTCTGTTTGCCGCCTTCGCGGCCATTTTTCTCTGCCGTTCGTCCTTCGCCGACGATGCACCGCACTTCGAAACTCATATTCGTCCGATTCTCAAAGCGCACTGCTGGCATTGTCACGGCGAGGAAGCAGAGCTCCAGGGAAAACTGGACGCTCGTTTTGCACGAACGCTCCTTGCGGGCGGCGACTCCGGTCCGGCCGTGATTCCCGGCCAGCACGCTGTCAGTCTGCTGCACCAGCGAATCCAGTCGGGTGAGATGCCGCCGGGTGAAAAGAAGGTCTCAGCCAGTGAACTGCAGCTGCTTGCGCGCTGGATCGACGCGGGTGCAACCACCCTGCGTCCCGAACCCGAAGCGGCTGCTCCGGGGGCGATCATCGCCGACGAGGACCGGCAGCACTGGGCCTTCCAGCCGATCGTGCAACCTGCGGTTCCGGAAACGTCCCGGGCGGATCTGGTCCGCAGTCCGATTGACGCATTTCTTCTGCAGAAGCTGGAACAGCAGTCGCTCAGCTTCGGTCCGGCTGCGGACCGCGAAACGCTTTTGCGACGCATCACCATCGACCTCACGGGGCTCCCGCCGACCCCGGCCGCCATTGATGAATTCGTCGCCGATCAATCGCCGGAAGCCTGGAACACGGTGATCGACAGTCTGCTCAATTCCCCGGCCTATGGTGAACGCTGGGCGCGGCACTGGCTGGATGTGGCCGGGTATGCCGACAGCGACGGCTACACTGAAAAGGACCCCGAGCGGCCGTGGGCCTGGAAATATCGGGACTACGTGATTCGCTCCATCAACGCCGACAAACCCTGGAATCAGTTTCTGGTGGAACAACTGGCCGGCGACGAACTGCTCACCTCACCCCTGCAAAATCTCAGCCCCGAACAGGCTGATCTGCTCACCGCCACAGGTTTCCTGCGGATGGTTCCCGACGGCACTGCAGACGGCGGCGTGGATCAGCCGACAGCCCGCAACGATGTGATCGCAGAAACGCTCAAACCTGTCTCCACATCACTGCTGGGACTTTCCGTCGGCTGTGCTCAGTGTCATCAGCATCGCTACGATCCGATTTCACAGGAAGACTATTATCGTCTGCGTGCGGTGTTCGAGCCGGCGTTTGACACCACCAGCTGGCGTGCTCCTGCAGCGCGCCTGGTCTCGCTCTGGTCGGCCGAAACGCAGCAGGCCGCTGCCGACATCGACAGAGAGCTGGCCGACATCGGCCGTCGCCGCACTGAAGAATTGGACGGCATCGTGCGTGAGACGTTTGAACGTGAACTGCAGAAGCTGCCGCCAGAACGCCATGCCGAAGCCAGAGCCGTGCGGGAAACTCCGGCGGCCAAACGCACGCCCGAACAGCAGGCGCTCATCCGCGAATTCCCGTTTCTGAATGTCGACCGCGGCTCTGTCTATCTCTACCTCCCGGATCGGCTCACCGGATTCAACAAGAAATGGGACGAGACGACTGCTGCCGCAAAGGCCCGGCGTCCTGCTGAGGATCTTGTCATGTGCACCACCGAAGTGCCTGGCAGGATCCCGGCCACACAGCTCTTTTTTCGGGGTGACCACCAGCAGCCGCGACAGGCCGTGGAACCTGGCGAACTCGCGGTGCTTCACCGCAGCAGCTCCATTCCCGCTGACGATCCCGCTCTGCCCACCTCCGGACGACGGCTCGCCTATGCCCGGCAGCTCACCGACGGCTCCCATCCGCTGCTCGCACGAGTGCTCGTCAATCGCTTCTGGATGCATCACTTCGGTCGCGGGCTGGTGGCTACGGCGGCCGATTTCGGGGTCCGCGGTGAACGTCCGTCGCACCCCGAACTGCTCGACTGGCTCGCAGCGGAATTCATGAGCCACAACTGGTCACTCAAACACCTGCATCGAATCATCCTGCGTTCCACTGCGTGGCAGCAGTCAGCAGCCAGACGTCCCGAACTGGAGGCAATCGACCCCGACAACCGGCTGCTTGGTCGTATGTCCATTCGCAGACTGGAAGCCGAAGCCGTCCGCGATTCGCTGCTGGCCATCAGCGGACAGCTCAATCCGCGAATGTACGGCAAGCCGGCTCCTGTGAGTCCCGACGAGATCGGACAGTTTGTGATTGCGATCGACACCCGCGACTCCGCCGGACGCCCCTCCGGCAAAGTGAAATCGCTCGACGGCGACGAGCTGCGTCGCAGCATTTACATCCAGTACCGTCGCAGCATGCCGCTGGGAGTGCTGGAACCGTTTGATCTGCCGCGGATGTCTCCCAACTGCGAAGCGCGTGCCGCCTCCACGTCCCCGTCCCAGTCACTGCTGATGCTCAATCACCCCTTCCCGGCGCAGCAGGCTGAGTCGCTTGCCGCACGTCTGCAGGCCACCGGCAGCGACTCCGGCACGCAGATCCGGCTGGCATGGAAAACGATCTTCGGGCACGCGGCGACGGATGCCGATGTGGAATCAGCCACCCGTTTCCTGGCCGAGTCTGCTGGCGGCGATTCCAATGCAGGCAGTTCACCTGCCAGCACTCCGCTGGGAAAACTCTGTCACGCCATGTTCTGCAGCAACGCGTTTCTGTACGTGGAATAGTGTCCTGTTTGTGAAAGATTTTTCCGGACGCAGTTGTTTTGTGGAGGATCTCATGTCGCATTTTACTCGCCGTCATCTGATTCAGCAGCAGGCATTCGGGCTGGCGGGGCTGGCGGCTGCCTGGGTGCAGCAGCAGACAGCCATGGCAGAACCTCCCAAGCCCGCGATGGAACCGGTTGTCTGGAATCTGCAGCCCAAAGCGTCTGCGTTGCAGCCGACGGCAACGGCGATGATTTCCATGTTCATGCAGGGTGGCCCCAGCCACATTGACCTGTTTGATCCCAAGCCGGAACTCAATCGCCTGCACATGCAGACCTACACCGGGTCCATCAAGTATGACAATGCGGGTGAAGCAAGCAGTCGGCTGTTCGGGTGTCCGTGGCGTTTTCGTCGTTATGGCGAGTGCGGGATGGACTTCAGCGAGCCTGCTGCGGCGCTGGGGGTGGTGGCGGACGAGATCTGCATGATTCGGTCGATGCACACGGGGGTGAACAATCACGGCGAATCGATCAACGCGCTGAATACCGGTCGCCAGCTCTCCGGTCGGCCGGCGCTCGGGGCATGGCTGACGTTCGCCCTGGGTTCCCGGAATTCCAGACTGCCCGGTTTTCTGGTGCTCACGGATCCTTCCGGACTGCCGGTACTGGGTGTCGAGAACTGGCAGAACGGCTGGCTGCCATCCATTTATCAGGGCACGGTGGTGCGGCCGCAGGAACCACGAATCCTCAATCTGGATCCTCCTCCGCAGCTGGCCGGTGCACCTCAGTCCCGCATGCTGCGGTTCATTGAGCAGCTCAACCAGCGACAGCTCAGTCGATTTCCCGGTGAGAGCGATCTGAGTGCGCGGATGCAGAGTTACGAGCTGGCAGCGGGCATGCAGACGGCCGCCCGCGAGGCGCTTGATATCGCTCAGGAGACTCAGGCCACACAGAAGCTCTACGGGCTGGATCGCGATGAGACGCGGGACTACGGCACGCGGTGCCTGATCGCCCGGCGGCTGGTGGAGCGGGGCGTGCGTTTTGTGCAGCTGCATACGGGCAACCAGACATGGGACCATCACGGCGGCATCGTTAAGGGACTCCCGGCTGTCTGTGCCCGCACAATTCCTCCTGCCGCCGCCCTGGTTCAGGACCTCAGACAGCGCGGAATGCTTGATTCCACCATTGTTCACTGGGGTGGTGAGATGGGTAGACTGCCAGTGATCCAGAACGAGAAGAACATCGGGCGTGACCACAACACTTATGGTTTCAGCCAGTGGATGGCGGGTGGCGGATTTCGTGGCGGCTGCATTCACGGGGCAACGGACGAAATCGGGCACAAGGCGGTGACGGATATTGTGAATCACTACGACTACCACGCCACGCTGCTGTATCTGCTGGGCCTGCATCCGGGTCAGCTGGCCTTCCGTCGTGGCAACGGCACTGCCAGTCTGCTCGATGGCCAGCCGGGGACGATCGTGAGTGCGCTGTTGAAGTCTCCACCGGCCGCGGCGAGTGGCTCGTGAAGCCCGTTGGGGGGCTCCGGTTGACGCCCTGTCAGTCTGTGCTGAGCTTCTTCAGTCGGCACTGAGCTTCTGCAGGCTTTCAGCGATGTGCTGGAGTGCCTTCGGGGCCATGTGGTTGAAGTAGTCCCAGGAGTGGCCACCGGCGGTGGTTTCGAGGTCGCGTTCGTGGAGGATACCGGAGGACGAGAGTTTCATGCCCAGTCTGGCGGCGCCGTCAAACCATTCGGTGTCGGCGGGATCGCAGCAGAAGAACTGGTAGCGGGGCCAGTTAAGCGGATGCAGGTTGAGTACGACAGTGGCCTGTCGGGCCGATTCTGCGTCCGGGAACATGCGATCGAGCGGAATCCCGGCGCCGTAGAGCTGATGGAAGTCGACAGCGGGGGAGATGGCGGCGACGACGGGAAATTTGAGTGCCTGTCGATAGGCCAGCTGCAACACTCCCTGGCCTCCCATACTGATTCCGAGGAGTGCAATTTTCGGTGGGACGAAGGCGAGTGTCTGCTGGATCCATGGCAGCAGGGTCTGGAGCAGCCAGTGCTGGGGCGGGACGATGGGGTCGAATTCTTCGCAGGGGACATCCAGCCACCAGCTGCGGCGTCCCGGAGGACAGACGGCGGCCAGTCGATGTGCGTGCAGAAGCCGGGTGAAGACGGGATTGCGTTGGAGTCCGACTTCCCCGTGACCGTGCAGAAAGAGCACGGCGCCCAGGAGCGATTCGGGATTCTGAGGGACAAACACATCCACTCCGCGACCATCGACGTTGACGGTCTGCCAGGCCTGCAGGAGTTCCTCGACGCCGGGACTGCCGGGCGGCTGTTCTGCGGAACCTGCGAGGAACCGTCTGAGAGAGTCGAACATGGGGGCGTTGCTTTAAAGAGGAGCGGGAGGATATTCTGCGGCGGCGGGCCGGCGTGCATGCTGTGTCGGCGGAGTCTTTGCAATTCGGGTTATAGCCAATCCTGGCGGAAAGTTCAGGTAGTTTTCCATGGTTGAGCCTGGTTATGAAAGTCGGCGGGGGCGATTGCAGAAGAAGTTTCGGGAACTGGGCATTGATGCGCTGCTGGTGACCGGCCAGGCCAACGTGCGTTATCTGACGGGATTCACCGGGGATTCTTCGTGGTTGTTTCTGGCAGCGAGTGAGGCTGCGGTGATGTTCAGCGACACCCGCTATGAAACTCAGCTGGCCCACGAATGTCCGGGGCTGGACGTGGAAATTCGGGATGCCGGTGGAACGCTGCCGCGGCTGGTATCGAAACGGATATCCGCAGCGAAGCTGCAGCGGGTCGGTTTTGAGGCGGATCATGTGACGGTGACGTTGCTGGGGCAGCTGGAGGGGGCTCTTGCGGCTGCTGGTGCGGCGACAGCAGTGCTGGCAGGAACAACCGGTTTGGTGGAACGGCAGCGGGAGGTTAAGGACAAGTTTGAGCTGGGAGAAATCCGTCGGGCCATTCGGATTGCGGAGCGGGGCATCGGGGTCGTTCGAAGTTCGCTGCGGGGCAATCAGACGGAGACGGACATTCGGTATCTGCTGGAGTCGGCGATGCGGGACTTCGGCGGGTCGGGGACGGCGTTTGAGCCGATCGTGGGAGTGGGGCCCACTGCGGCGCTCCCGCAGGCCCACGCCGGAGGGCGGGGAGTGGAAGGGGATCCGGTACGGCTGGTGGACTGGGGTGCGGCGGTGAGCAGCGGCTACCGGAGCGACCTGACTCGAGTCTTTTTCACGGGAAAACCGACGAAGCAGATGGAGAAAGTTTACAGGGTTGTTTTGGGGGCTCAGCGTGCGGCGATCGAGGCGATTCGGCCGGGGGTGCGGTGTGCGGAGGTCGACCGAATTGCGCGGGGGATGATCGCTGATTCCGGTTTTGGGAAATTCTTCGGCCACGGTCTGGGGCATGGGTTTGGACTGGAGATTCACGAGTCGGTGCGGATGAGTCCGTTGTCGGAGCAGGTGTTTGAGCCGGGGATGGTGGTGACGGTGGAACCGGGCGTGTATTTGCCGGGAAAATTCGGGATTCGGATCGAAGATGACGTGCTGGTGACAGGTGACGGCTGCGAGGTGCTCAGTTCGGTTCCCCGCGAATTCGAGGACTCATGGGCTGGAGTCCTTGCATAAATCCCGTCTTTTTGTGATCCTCCGCACTCCCCGGAGCCGGATACCGGGGTGCAGATGTGTGCTCCGGCCATTTTTTCTGACTGGCTTTACCTCTTATGGCAAAACCCGTGGAAACCGAAGACAAGGGTGATTCGTTCGATCTGGACAAGTTCCGCAAGCTGCTCCAGTTGATGGAGAAGTTCGGGGTCACAGAAGTGGCTCTGCAGAACGAAGAGGAATCGTGGAAGATTCGGCGTGGTCCGCGTCAGGTAGCCTACGCTCCCGGGGCCTATCCGGCTGAATTTGCGGCGATGCCGGCAGCGCCCGTCCAGGGGGTTCCGGCGGCCCCCGCCCCGGCGCCGGCTGCTGCACAGGCTGCAGCTGCTGCCGCAGTTCCGGCGGGCATCACCCTCAACGCTCCGGCAATCGGCACGTTTTATGCGTCGCCCAGCCCGGACGACCCGCCGTTTGTGACTGTGGGATCCGTGGTGAAGCCGGACACGGTGGTGTGCATCATCGAAGCGATGAAGGTATTCAACCAGATTCAGGCCGAGAAATCGGGACGAATTGTGGAGATTCTGGTAGAGAACGGCGACGCGGTCGGGTTTGGCCAACCGCTCTTCCGTATCGAGCCGGCGTAAGGGTTTTCGTCGGGAATCCGCAGTCTTCTGAACTGGGCGTATGCATGTTTCAGCGAATTCTGGTTGCCAACCGCGGTGAGATCGCGCTGCGAATCATTCGGGCGTGCCGTGAGATGGGCATAGAGACGGTGGCGGTTTACAGTGAAGCCGACCGTGGAGCCCACTATCTGGACCTGGCGGACGAAGCCTGGTGCATTGGCCCGCCGCAGGCTCTGGAAAGCTACCTGCAGATCAGGCGGATCATCAGTGCGGCGGAAATCGGCAACGTGCAGGCGGTGCACCCGGGCTATGGATTTCTCGCTGAAAACTCGCATTTCGCCGAAGTCTGTCGCAGCTGCAACATTGAATTTATAGGTCCGCCGGTCGAAGCCATGCAGGCGCTGGGAGACAAAGTCAGCGCCCGCGAAATCGCTCGCAAAGCTGGTGTGCCGTGTGTTCCCGGCAGCGATGGCCTGGTGACGGACGTGGAAGAAGCGGTGCGGATTGCCGACCAGATCGGCTACCCGGTGCTCATCAAGGCCACTGCGGGTGGCGGTGGCAAGGGGATGCGCGTTGCCGGAAATGAAATTTCGCTGCGGGCCGGGCTTTCCGCCGCCAGTGCGGAAGCAGAAAAAGCTTTCAAAAACTCGGGCGTGTATCTTGAAAAATACGTCGAACGCCCGCGGCACGTCGAAGTGCAGATCATCGCCGACAACCACGGCAACGTTGTGCACCTCTGGGAACGCGACTGTTCCATGCAGCGTCGCCACCAGAAACTCATCGAAGAAAGCCCCGCACCAAAACTCCCGGACGATGTTCGTCGACGCATCTGCGAATGCGCGGTCAGCCTGGTGAAGACCGCCAATTACACCAACGCCGGTACCTGCGAATTTATTGTCGACAAAGACTTCAACTTTTACTTTATCGAAGTCAATGCCCGCATCCAGGTGGAACACCCGGTTACTGAACTTGTGACGGGCATCGACCTGATTAAACAGCAGATCCGCATCGCCGCCGGCGAACCACTCCCGTTCACTCAGGCCGATATCCGGCACACGGGCTGTGCAATCGAGCTGCGGGTGAATGCTGAAGATCCGGACAATGGCTTTCGCGGCAGTCCCGGCACCATTACAAAGCTGCGTCTGCCCGGCGGTCCCGGCGTGCGCTTCGATTCCCATGTCTACGAAGGTTATACCATCAGTCCCTACTACGACTCCATGATTGGCAAGCTGATCGTGTACAAGCCGACGCGTCAGGAAGCCATCGAGTGCATGCGCAGGTGTCTGCATGAGTTTGTAATCGAGGGCATCAGGACCACGCTGCCGCTCGCACGCCGCATGTTTACTCATGCCGATTTCGTCGACTTCAACGTGGATACAACGTTCGTCGAACGCACGTTCTGACGTCCCCCCGCGAACCGGCCGCTCCAACATTCCCCGCTGTCCTGCGGCCACGCTGATTGTGTCAGGTGTCCCGGGATCAGGCTTTTCAGAGGATCAGTACGTTATGAGTCAGGGTATCAAGCGAGTTGCTCTGCTGTTTGCCGGTGGTCCGGCTCCGGGTGCCAATGCCGTGATTTCCACCTGCGCGATTTCCTTTATCCGTGCGGGTATCGAGGTCGTGGGAATCCGCCACGGCTATTCCGGCCTGATCGATTACTCCCCCTCCAGTCCGCTGATCGAAGGCCAGCACTACAAGCTGCTCACCGAACCTTCCCTCCGCCGCACTCGCAGCAAGGAAGGCATCATCATCGGCACCGCACGTGCCAACCCCGGCAAACAGGTGACTTCTCCGGCCGATCTTGATCATCCCGAAAAATCGGCGCCCCTGCGGCGAGTCTATGAAGGTCTGCGATCACTCGGTGTTGACGCCCTCGTCTCCATCGGCGGCGATGATACGCTCAAAACCGCCAACAAGCTCAAGGCATTCCAGGACCGGCTTCCTGAAGGTCAGAAACGCATGCCTGTGGTGCATGTGCCCAAGACCATCGACAACGACTACGCCGGTATTGATTTTACCTTTGGTTATTTCACCGCCGTGGAAACGCTGGGAACAGAAATTCGCAACCTCCACGCAGATGCCGAAGCCGCACGGGCGTATTTCATTGTGGAAAGCATGGGACGCAGCGCTGGCTGGCTGGCCTACGGTGCAGCCATTGCCGGTGAAGCCAACATGGTGATCAGCGTGGAAGACATTACCGCAGAATATCTCGCACCCCAGTCAACCCCCAAACGCCGCGTGATGGACCTCGATAAGCTCGTGGCCCGCATCGTGCGTATGATGCGGAACCGACAGGAACGCGAAGGCAAGGAATACGGAGTGGTCGTGCTCGCCGAAGGGCTCGCCGAATACCTCTCAGACGACATCATTGCCAGTATGCCGCGCGATGACCACGGCCATCTTTCCGTGGCCAACTGTGACCTTGGCAAAATGGTTGCCAAACGCGTGGCGGCGGAATTCAAGAAGCAAACCGGTATCTCTCGCAAATGCACCGGACTCCAGCTGGGCTATGAATGCCGCTGTGCACGTCCGCATGCCTTCGACGTGATGCTCGGCAGCCAGCTTGGTGTCGGTGCCTATAGGGCACTGCACGAGCAGGGGCTCAACGGAGTTATGGTTTCTGTCTCCGGACAGCTGGACCTGCACTATGTGCCCTTCGAGAAACTTGTGGACCCCGAGACTCTGGTGACCGTCGTCCGCTTTATTCGGCCGGAGAGCGACTTCCACCGGCTGGCCCGGTTTCTCTCAAGCTACGATGGCGAATAGTTCTCTCAACTCACGTTTCCTCAAAGGTCTGTCCCATGTCCTCTGCTCCGCAGGTTCCCTTTCCCGCTCTCCCCAAAGGTGCCGGTGCCATCGATGCCGCCGCGCCTGCCGCCTTCACAGCAACTCCCTCGGGACTCAAATATCGCATCCTCCGCGAAGGCACCGGCCGAAAGCCACTGGCTTCACAGACAGTCGAAGTGCATTACCACGGCTGGCTTCCGGGCGGGCGTGTGTTCGATAGTTCCTACCAGCGCGGTCAGACCATTTCCTTCGGCCTGAACCAGGTAATCAAGGGCTGGACGGAGGGCATGCAGCTGGTGGGCGAGGGTGGAATGATTGAACTGGAAATCCCGTCAGAACTGGGCTACGGCGTCCGCGGGGCAGGCGGAGTGATTCCCGGCAATGCAACTCTGTGCTTCCTCGTGGAACTGAAAACAGTCAAGTAGCCCTGCGGCAGGCCGACATAGTTTTTTGCCCGGAGACAGAGTGCATGACAGGGACGGCGAAGGCATCCGGCAGTTACACGGGTGAAGACATCGAGGTTCTGGAGGGTTTAGAGCCCGTGCGGCGGCGGCCATCGATGTACATCGGTGGTGTGGATTCACGCGGGCTGCATCATCTGCTCTGGGAAATCGTCGATAACTCCGTTGATGAATTCCTTGCGGGCGAGTGTGACCGGATTGTGGTGACCCTCCACAGGGACGGGGCGTCCTGTTCTGTTCAGGATAATGGTCGCGGGATCCCGGTTGACAAGCACCCCAAGGCTCGGAAATCGACGCTCGAAGTGATCCTGACGACGCTCCACGCGGGCGGCAAGTTCAGCGACCGCAACTATGCCCGCAGCGGGGGGCTTCACGGTGTGGGATCATCGGTCGTCAACGCCCTGTCATCCGAACTGATCGCCACAGTGCATCGGGACGGTTTTGAATGGCAGCAGCGTTACGAGCGTGGGCGTCCGGTGACTGCAGTTGAAAAGCTGCGTCCTTTTCGAGGTCGGGGAACGCTTGTGTTTTTCCGGCCCGACGTCGAGATTTTCCGGCGCACACAGTTCAATGCCGAAACAATCCGTCAGCATCTGGAGGATATCTCCTTTATCCACGGCGGGCTGACGATTGTATTCGTGGATGAACAGAAGGGAGAAAAGCACGAGCTGCATCACCCGGATGGCATCCTGTCGTACATAGAAAAGATCACGGTCGACAGCGGCCGCAAGCCATCTCATGAACAGATCTTTTCGGTTCGCCGCGACGATCGCGAAGCCAAGGTCGAAGTTGTGCTCCGCTGGTCGGATTCCACAGAGGAAGCGATTCGCAGTTACGTGAACGGCATTCGCACGCACGCCGGTGGAACGCACGAAAACGGCCTTAAGTCCGGCGTTGTCAAGGCTGTCCGCAACTACATGGATGTCCACGACTTCAAACCGCGTGGTGTGACAATCACTTCAGATGACATTCGCGAAGGGTTGATCTGTGTTCTGAGTGTCTTCATCAGTGATCCCATGTTTCAGGGGCAGACCAAGGACCGGCTCAACAATCCGGAAACCTCAGCCATCGTTGACGGTGTGGTGCGACCGGCGCTCGAGAACTGGCTGAACACCAATCCGTCACTGGCAGATGCAATTCTTGGGCGGATGGTGCTGTCGGCCCGGGCGCGTCAGGCCAGTCGCGAGGCAGTCTCCGAAGTGCGGCGTAAAACGGCCGGAGGTCGCCGCACAAACCTCCCGGGAAAACTGGTGGACTGCCAGTCAAAAAACCCTGACCAGACGGAACTCTTTATTGTGGAAGGTGATTCCGCTGGAAGCACTGCGGTCATGGGACGTCAGGCGGCCACCCAGGCTGTGCTCCCGCTCCGCGGAAAAATTCTCAACACCGAAGCTCTCGGACTCGCCAAAATCCTTGAAAGCAGCGAAATCCGCGACATCGTGGAAACTCTGGGCGCAGGCATCGGCAACAACTTTGATATCCGGCAGATGCGGTATTCCCGGATTATTCTGCTCATGGACGCCGACAGTGACGGCTACCATATCTCAACACTGCTGCTGACCTTCTTCTTCCGACACATGCCGGAACTCATTCGCCAGGGACGCCTGTTCATCGCTCAGCCGCCGCTCTACCGTATCGAAGTCGGGCGTGATGTGATCTACGCTCGCGATGACGTCGAAAAGGAAGAGTTCCTTGCGGCGCTCCCGGCCAATCGAACAGCAACACTCCTGCGGTTCAAGGGACTGGGCGAAATGAATGCCGCTCAGCTTCGTGACACCACGCTCGATCCCCGCGCACGGGTGCTCCTTCGCGTGAATATCGAAAGCCAGCTGGAAGCCGACAAAACCTTCAATCAGCTGCTGGGCAAGGACGCCAGCGAACGGTATCGGATCATTATGGAAGACGCCGGACTGGCAGACGACCTGGATCTCTGAGTCGCTCGGCTGACGCCTGTCGGGCAAATCGCGGCTGCTACCAGTTAAAATCGAATCGCAGCGCGAGCAGATCAGAGTCGGTGTCGCCGAAGACGGCGGCACGGGTGGTCACCGGATGGATCCAGTCCAGCATCACGCGGGTTCGATCGCTCCAGTACCAGTTGACACCGACGGTCAGATCGTTGTACTGGCCTTTGAGGAAGCGGTCGAGGTTCAGGTGTGAGTAGCGGGATTTGAGTTCCCACGCGCCGCTTTCCAGGCGTCCGGGGAGTGCCACGAAACGCTGCTTTGGAACATTTCGTCCAAACTGCGCTCCGTGCTGGCCGAATTTTTCGTAGCGGCGGCTTTCGCCCGTCAGAAACCAGCTCAGATGCACGTACATACCGCCCGCCAGTTCCGCATCGCCGCTGGTTTGCTGGACAGAACTCAGAAACGCCTCGCTCTGTACGGTGACCGGTCCCATCACGGCAGCGAATTCCAGATTGCCTGTGGTGTACTGATCGGCGGCAATCGCACCGCTGTCGATCAGTCTGGGCCCTTCCCGAGTTTGCGGCCGTGCGCGAAAACGCACCCGACGATCCTGATCCAGCGTATGCAGGATGCCCGCTCCAAGGTGAATCAGTGAGCTGCCTTTGGCCTGTTCATCATAAAATGGCAGCCACGTGATGCGACCGCTGAACCGAGCTCCCTGGTTGTCGTCGATGCGTTCCTTCAGTCCTTCACTGATGCTGTCAAAGAAGGCCCCTGCGGCCCAGCCCAGCCGTTCGTCTTCCGTGCAGTTGTAGAAGGCAACACCGACCTCGCGGTCCGGAGAAAACACACCCTGACTGGGGATCGACCGTTCAAGGAAAATGTTGTTTGTGTCGTTGGTGACCTGTTCGAGGCTGAACGGGACGAAGAAGTTGCCGATCCGGAATCGGCCAAGCCCCGGGATATCATTCATGGACAGGTAAGCGTCCTTGACATCGGGCGAGGTCACACCGGGCGTCTCTCCGACCGTTTCAGGTTCCAGCGTCATCTGCAGGCGAAAATCAAACTGTTCGTAGCCCGTACCGTCTGCCACCAGTCGCAGCCTGCGAAACTCAAAGTAATCCCGAGGCCCCGGCTGTCCGGCGATCTGGTTATCTGCCCGCAGCCAGCTGACGTAATCAAGCTGGACATGCCCCCCGAGCCGCACATCCCACTTGTCTTTCGGGGGTTTGGAGCTGGCGGGGGGAGCAGTGGTTGCGGGCGTTTTTGCGGCTGTCGGTTTCGCGGGCGGTTTCGGGGCGGGATTCAGGCTGACGTCGGGTAAGGCAGTGCGGCTGTCTGCGGCTTCCGGCAGTCGCGGCTGCCACGGTTCTGTGGCCAGTTCAGCGGGCAGCCATTCCGGTCTTCCGGCATTCACGCTGTCGGTGACAGCATGATCCGCTGCAGGGGTATTGCCTGCTGTCAGCAGCACGCTGACCGCCATGACGACAACGCTGATTCTGAGCATGCCTTGCATCCTAGTTCTGTCGACCTGCGAACAATCCGAAAAGTCCGCGTCTGCGCGGAGCTGCTTCTTCGGCCGGTCGGGCTGTTTCTTCCGGGGTTGTCAGTTTCAGCACCATATCGTGCAGGCTGCGAGTAAGTTTTGCACGGGGCGCGAACTGGCTTAGCGGTACCCCGTTGTTGCGGGAGCCGGCCATCACGGCATAGTCATTGGGCAGCTGCCAGAAAACACTTCTTCCGATCGCATCGAGTGCCTTGTTGAGACTGATATCACAGTCTTCAAGTCCGACACGATTTACGACAATCTCGACTTTGCTGCGGATAGCAGGGTAGTGGTCAAGAAACTGAAGAATACGAATGACGTTACGCAGGCAGGAAAGGTCCAGCTGAGTGACGAGCAGAACGCGATCGGAGACTTCCATCACGGCCACATCAAGGCGTGCAAAAGACTTTCCGGCGTCAATGATCAGATGCGAGAATGTGGCCTTCAGCAGAGCCAGAATCCGGCGCAGGTCATCGGGACGCACAACTTCATGATTTTCCAGTTCCACCGGCCGCGGCAGCAGATAGACACCGCTGTCGTGTCGCGTGAGCGATCGTTTCAGCAGCCCGTAGTCCAGCCGCGAGATGTTTTCCGCGATATCACGGATGGAGTGTTCAGGGATGATGTCGAGCCAGACGTCGGCGTCCCCCAGTGTCAGGTCGAGGTCGATGATCACCGGTGAGTTTTTGGGGTCTTCGGCGAGTATTGCAGCGGTGTTCACGGCAATTGCCGTTCCCCCGACGCCGCCGGAAACGCCGACGACTGTGATGATCTGTCCGCCGCGTGCGGTGCCATCACCGGCAGATCCTCCGAGAAAAACACGGATTCGGTCGAGAGCGGCGACGAAGTCATCCAGCTGGATCGGGAGGTTGAGGAATTCGCGTGCTCCGTTTCGCATGGCCTGAAGAATCAGGCTGCCTTCCTGAGAGCTGCTCACCACCATGACGGCGCAATTGATATTGGCTTTGGTGATCTCGGACACCAGCTGCAGTCCGCGGGTGGGATTGCTGTCCAGATTGATGAGCGCCATGTCGGGCAGTGTCTGACGGGCGACATCCATAAAGAATTCATATCGCGAACACTCGGCCTCGAGCCAGACCGTGTCCACGCCCAGCAGCATAGTTTTCAACGCATTGCGGTTTCTTTCATCCGGATCAACTGTCGCCAGACGCAGCACGCTTTTCATGTTACAGACACTTTCCTGCTAACGCATGGTTGGTGAGATGAGCCCTGTGCCGGAATCGACGTCTGAGTCAGCAGCGGCATCCGGTGCTTTCTTTGGAACGCCGGACCGGGGTGAAGATGACCTGCCGGAGGAGGCAGGAATGGCTTTTGTTCCCGCATTCCGCTGGGGGCGGATGAGTTGTTCACCGCGGTCTGTCCGCGGTGCTGACCGCAGCGCGGCCTCCCGAGAATCCTCTGCACTGCGGGCGGCCCCCGCCTTCGCACAGGCGGAACCATCCCGGCACCGTGGACAGTCGGGGTCAGAGCAGCGAATGGCCCCGGGGCGGTGCGAAGGACAATCGCAGGCGTCGCCGAAGCTGGGAACTTCCATCAAACCGTGAAAGAACAGTTCGCGATCCACCGGCGTGTCAGACGATTTTCCCGGCAGCAGCGCGGGAATCTCTGCGGGCGCCATGGGCGCAACAAGTTCCGGCGTCACCATGATAATCAGTTCGGTCTCGGATTCGGTGAATTGTTTGCGGCTGAAAGCAGCCCCGATCCACGGCAGTTCGCCGAAGAATGGCAGCTTCTGGCCGTTCCCGAATGCTCTGCGCGAGACCAGCCCGGCGATGACCAGCGCTTCGCCGAAATTCATTTCCACCTGAGTATTCGCGCTGTTGGTGCGAAAGGCAGTGGTTGTGGTGCCGTTGATCGTCACGATGTTCGACAGGTCCTGGTCACTCACCCTTGTCTCAACCTCCAGCCGGATTCGGCCGTTGCCAAGCACGTAGGGGACAGTGTTCAGCTGGATGCCGAATTCCCGGTACTGCACACCAGTGGTTCCCAGACCGCCGGCGATCGGGATCGGCAATTCACCGCCACTGAGAAAGTTTGCGGGACGTCCATTATGCGTGACGATCATCGGAGTTGCATGTGTCTTGAAGATCCCCTCTTCGATCATCGCCTGAACGAACCCCTGAAAATTGCTGGTAGGCCGTGTCAGGCCCCAGGTGACGGTGCTGTCTCGCAGGGCATTCTCACCGAGCCCGAAGCCTCCCGCACCGACCGTACTCAGCGGAACAATCGGCCCCGGGGTGCTGGCGAGGTAGCCATCGGGGCGAACCATCGTGAAGTTCATGCCCAGCCGCCGCAGTTTGGAACGCTGTACTTCAAGCACGGTACACTTGAGCATGATCTGCTGCACACCACCGGCCTGCATGTGGTTCAGCACATCGGGATAGAACTGCTCCGGGATTGCCTGAATCTCGCTGACATGTTCCGGCCTGGTGACCCAGCCCTGCAGTCGCACGGACGAATCACTGATTTCTTCCACAGCGATGGAATCATCCGGATACAGTCGACGGATAAACGACTCCAGATGCCGCACATCTCCGCGGACCAGCACTTCAATTTCGTGAGACTTGTCAAATTCGTCGATGACCGTGATGGTGGTCACACAGGCTTTGGCTGCATAGATCTGGAAAGCCTGCGGGTCACCTTCGAGTGTGTTGATGGTGATCGCTTCGTCGTCATAGAGAACCCGGCGGATTTTCGCCGAGTGCCTGATCGACATCGAGAACCGCTCGTACAGGGCAACTTCGTTCCGCCCCTCGTGAATCTGCCAGTCAGGTCCTGACTGTGCAGTCTGAGCGATGGTCTGCGAGGGAATTGCTGCAGCGGCAGCGAAAACCGCCGCAAGTATTGTCTTTCTGATCGCGCCAAGCATCCCTGCCCCCTGAGGACGGACCGCCGGAAGGGCGTCCGCACCGAGTGTTTCCTGTTGTTAAGCTACCGATCGCTCCCGGTGTTCATTCTGATCTTTTCACGACGAGTTCGGACGCCCCCGTTGAGTTCCATGATCCAGACATTCTCCGGATCCTCCGCTTCCTCCACCGCCGGTCCCTGTTCAACTGCTGCTGGCTCCTTGTTCGTTTCGATCGCCTGCGGCTGCCGCTGCAGAGCTTCAGCGGCGGCCAGTGTTGTTGGTTCAGGCAGAGTCACCGGCTGTTCAGCAGGCAGTCCTGCAAGGTCCCCGGATGTTGTCCCCGATTCCGCCAGTCCTCTCCCGAACCTGCTGTTCAGAAACTCCGTTGTGATGGACGTCTCACGACGCTCCCTTTTTGCGGATGGTTTTCGCAGGATAGTCGAAAGTTTGCCGGAGTTTCCGGCCAGAGTGACCGCGCGGGCCTGATCCGGAGTGACAAGCAGTGTGATATTCCGGGCCTGGCCTGGCTCTCCCCCTGTTTCCGTCCCATAAATCCTCGCATCCACTGCAAATACTTCGACGAATTCCAGTACAGCCAGCGTTCGCTGCACATCAGCACGTCCCTCCTGCTCCCGGTAGGTCAGCAGCAGATCAATCTGATTGCCCGGCTGCAGCATGCCGCTGTGAGTTGTGGTTGCGTCAACCGGTATGGTCGCAGCAGCCCAGCCTTCCGGAATGTTCGCCACAGCCCCCCGTTCACCTCGTTCACCAACTCGCGACGCAAGAATCCACTCCCCCGCACTGATCGGAGATTTCATCGGGCGCTGATAGACATCCTCCAGCTTCCGCATGGCCGATTCGGGCACGAGGGAAGCCGGAACATTCACCAGACGGACGTTATCTTCTGTCAGTACCACCCCTGCATCCACATCGACGGAAGCCGCCACCACCTGAACTCTGGGATCCTTGTCGGCGCCCTTGTTCAGCAGTGCATGACGAACCCCCAGCATTGCAATAAAGCCGCAGCAGAGTGCCACGGATAACATCAGAAGAGCCTGTGGTTTCATATCTGTGAGTCCTGCAGAGCACTGCCTGCCTGAGCGAAGCCGCGTCTGTCGCGAACCCGCACAACCATGGCAATCGTTACATTCCTCACCTGCATCATGATCGGCAGGAGGATTTGCCCGCTTCACCGAATGCGGGGAGGAAAGCCTGAACTTCCGGACTTCCGTTCAGCAGGAGCGCTGAGCGGACAACATCAAATCGGTCGCTGAATCGGCTGTCGGCGGTTTTTGCCGACAGCATGGCAGCAGCGGAGCGGCAATTTGGCCGGCACCGGGTTCACAGCATGTTGCTGTAAAGAAAGAAGCCGATTGTTCCAAAGCAGATGGGAATGCCGTAGGGGAGCAGCAGCATCTGCGGCTTGCGGGCAGCCGCAATCTCGGAAAGCACAACGGGGTTCCGCACCCGCGCCCACTCACCCAGAATCATGAAAAATCGTCCCGTATGCAGAGCACCTGCACGGCGGTAAAGCACCATACCGACGGACATCAGAGCACCAACCACGGCGGTCACGCAGAAGGAAAGCAGCGTCACTTCCCAGCCCATCCATGCTCCGATTCCAGCCATCAGCTTCACGTCGCCGGCGCCCATGCCGCCCACCGCATACAGGGGGAGCAGCGTCAGCAGCCCGACAGTCATCCCCAGCAATCCGTCACCCAGTCCCGCCATTCCTCCGGACAGCACAGAGTACAGAAGTCCTGAGAGAACCATGGGATAAGTAATCCAGTTGGGAACCTTGAGGTCCCGTCCGTCGATCCACGCGGCGAGGATCAGAATCAGACTCACAACCCTCACATTCCAGTTATTCAGAATCCAGTCAATCGTTTCCATATCGATATTCCCGTTATTCCCGTTCAGGGGGGAGCAGAACGCAGGCATGTCAACGCAACACACCAAGGATGTCCGGAGGCTGCAGAAAAAAGGGATGCAGACGGTCAGTCGGCATCCCTTCTGTGTTTCAGCAGAGCTGTGGACCAAAAGGCCCGACAGTATCACTGAAGGCTGGTGCTGACGGAGGAGAACTTGGCGTTGGCATTGGTGCCAACCAGGGTCACGCCGCCGATACAGACGACGACGATCAGAGCAAGCATCACCGCGTATTCAACGGCGGTTGGGCCATCTTCAGACTTCAGGAAATTACGAACGCGTGCTGTGAACTTAGACATTGCTTCTTCCTTCTCGTTGTGCCCTCTTTTGGGCAATGACGTCACGGCGACATGCCAACCGCCAGAAATTTCGGACTCTGCCCCGCAGAGCCGGCATGAACAGCAAAGATGATCAGTTGAAGCCGGCACCCGCCGGCTCCCGCGTCATCCTCTGCACGCACAAAACCTAGGTTCGCGTTTCCCCGCGTCAATTCTTTTCTGGCATTTTACGCAGGCTGCCCAAACTGCCGGTCATAGTCGTAACGGCATGTTTCCCGGATGCATCATGCGGTCCTTCAAACCAACACCCAAACAACGGGTTTGCTGCTGTTTGACATCATGTTTGAATGCCCGCCCCGGCGCGGTTCAAAGCCGGAGTTCAAAGCCGGATCAGGCACCGCGAAGGAATTCACGCGTTGAATCGTGCTGCGGGTTTGCGAGCACTTCAGTGGCGGGGCCGGACTCCACAACCCGCCCTTCCTGCAGACTGTACACCGTTGCGGCAATGGCCCGGACAAAGGATGGCGTATGACTCACAACGATCATTCCCTGGCCCTGGTCTGCCAGCTCCTGCAGCAGCACTGCCACTTCGGAAGCGCTCCGAGGATCCAGGGCGCTGGTTGGTTCATCCAGCAGAATCAGGCCCGGCTTCATCGCCAGAGTCCGGGCGATGGCCACCCGCTGCTGCTCGCCCCCGGACAGCGATTCCGGACTCGCACTGGCCTTATCCGGCAGACCGATGCGGGCAAGCAGCACGTGCGCTTCGGCGATCACTTCCCGGGGTGGGCGTCTGAGCACATGAATGGGGGCTTCCGTAATGTTCTGCAGAACAGTCCGGTGCGGAAACAGGTGACACTTCTGAAACACCATCCCGACACGCTGGCGAATTTTCAGCAGGGCACGGTCGCGCTCCCCGCCCGCGGCGGCCGGAAGCACCGTCTCCTCCACTCGCACCTCACCGCCGTCGTGGCTCTCCAGCCCGTTGATGATCCTCAGTAACGTGCTCTTGCCACAGCCTGATCTGCCAATCAGCGCACATACCTCGCCAGCTCTGACTTTCAGCGACACCCCGCGAAGAATCTGTCGCGATCCGTAAGTTCTGGTGACATCAGTGACATGAATCACGTGAATCTCCTCACCGGCCCCCGCCTGCAAAGCGGTTTTCTGCCAAATTCGCCATTCTCCCCTCACGATTTTCCTTGACCAGGCCTCGCTTCACCAGCGAAAAGGAGGTCTTAATCTGGGTCATTCCATCAACTTTCTTCAGATTGGTTCCCACACACATGTGCAAGCTGAGCTGCCTCCTTTCGCTTCTCTGGCTGCTTTCCGCGGCCACTCCCGCTTTCTGCCAGGAACAGCAGCCAGCCGCCGGGCTCACGGAAAAGCTCGTCGAAACCGACCATGAAACCACGATCGCCGGCCAGACCGTATCCTACCGCGTCACCACCGGTCGACTCATGCTTCGCACCGATGACGGCAAACCCCGCGCGGCGATGTTCTTCACAGCTTACACCCGGCGTTCTCTGCCCGTCACAGATCGGCCACTGACATTCTGCTTTAACGGCGGTCCCGGCTCGTCATCCG
>CAZLOQ010000020.1:39253-53299 GCA_964561125.1 uncultured Chitinophaga sp.
GCCCAAGGCAGCCATGTTTTTCACCGCCTACACGCGGGATGACGTGCCCGACAAGTCCAAACGCCCGATCACCTATGCCTATAACGGTGGGCCGGGCTCCTCCTCCGTCTGGCTGCACCTGGGGATGCTTGGCCCCCAGCGCGTCCGCTTCCCCGATGACGCCTCCTTTCTCAAGCCACCCTATCGCCTCGAAACCAATCCCTGGTCGCTCCTTGATGTGACCGATCTTGTGTTTATCGACCCTGTCAGCACCGGTTACAGCCGCGCAGCCACCGATACGCCTGTCACCGACTTTCACGGTTATGAAGAAGACCTCAAAGCCGTCGGACAGTTTATTCATGACTACACATCGCGGTTTCTCCGCTGGTCATCTCCCAAGTATCTGTGCGGCGAAAGCTACGGAGGAATCCGCGCTGCCGGCCTCTCCGCCCATCTGCAGGAACGATACAACCTCGACCTGAACGGCCTGATCGTGATTTCCGGGGCGATCAACTTTCAGACCCTGCGCTTCTCCACCTCAAACGACCTCCCCAATATCTGTTTCCTGCCATCCTTCACGGCAACGGCCTGGTACCACAAAGCACTCCCGGCCGACCTGCAGCAACTCACGCTCGATCAGGCTGTGGCTCAAAGCCGAAGTTTCGCGTTCGGCCCCTACGCCCAGGCACTGCTGCAGGGAACCGCACTTCCCGAAGCGGAATTCAATCGCATCGCCGCAGAACTCAGTCGCCTCACCGGTCTCTCCACAGACTACATTCGCAGTGCCCGCCTGCGGCTCACCATGGCGCGGTTCGGTAAACAGCTGCTCCGTGCCCGAAGCCGAACCGTGGGACGCTTCGACAGCCGCTTCACCAGTCAGGATCGGGATGATGCCGGAGAGACTGCGGAGTTTGACGCCAGTGCCGCGGCCCTGTTCGGACCGTTTACAGCGGCCTTCAATGACTATGTCCGCCGCGATCTGAAATTTGAAGAAGAACGCGTCTACGAAATTCTCACCGGAAACGTGCAGCCATGGAGCTACCGCACATTTGAAAACCGCTACGTCGACGCCTCGGAACCACTCCGCAAAGCCATGACCGCCAATCCCTCCATGAGACTCTTTGCCGCCTGCGGACACTATGACCTCGCCACGCCGCCCGCTTCCATGGACTACACCCTCGATCACCTCGGACTCGCCCCGGAACTGCTCAAAAACATCACCCGCCGTGACTATCCGGCCGGTCACATGATGTACATTCATGAACCCTCGATGATTCAGCTTCGAGAAGATCTGCTCAAGTTCTATTCCGGCAACTGAGAACTGAACAGAGTTCAGGGATGCAGGACGTGATTTCTGCGAGTATTCTTGCGGAGGCGGTGTGTCGCGTGGATGGGGCTCGTCAGCAAGGCCTGCCCGCCCCCGACCAAAACCCAGCATTCCTCGCAGAGTAACACAGGATCCTCAACCCGTGCGATACGACACAGTCATCATCGGAGCCGGCATGTCCGGACTTTCGGCGGGTGTGCGTCTGGCCTACTACGAGAAAAAAGTCTGCATCCTCGAACGCCACACAACCATCGGCGGTCTCAATTCCTTCTATCGGCTGCGAAGCCGCAATTACGATGTCGGACTGCACGCCATCACCAACTACGCCGAACCCGGTACTCGCACCGGTCCTCTCAGCAAACTGCTCAGACAACTCCGCATGTCCTGGGAAGACTTCGACCTGCGACCGCAACTCAGGTCATCAATCGTCTTCCCCGGCTGCACACTCCTCTTTACCAATCAGTTCAATTTTCTGGTTGAACAGATCGCAGCCGCGTTCCCCGCTCAGACCGACGGCTTTCAGCGACTGGTCACCCGCATCGCTGAACACGATGCACTCAACCTCGAACGCCAGACGCTCTCCGCCCGAAAGGTCGTCAGCAGCTACATCACCGAACCCCTGCTTGTGGATATGCTATTCTGCCCCCTCATGTTCTACGGCAGCCCGACGCCCGCGGATATGGACTTCAACCAGTTCGTCATTATGTTCAAAAGCATCTTCCACGAGGGCTTCGGACGCCCCTTCCAGGGCATCCGCCTGATTCTCAAAAAACTGGTGCGCCATTTCCGTTCACTCGGCGGAGATCTCCGCCTCCGCGCCGGTGTCAGCAGCATCTGTCACAAAGACGGCGAAGCCACCGCCGTCACGCTCGACGATGGCACAGAGATCGAAGCGGACAACATCCTCTCATCAGCTGGTGCCGCGGAAACGCTGCGATTAATCAGTCCCGGCAGCCCACCCGCCAAAGCCATCCCCGGCGATATCTCATTCGTCGAATCCATCAGCGTCCTTGACCGCGAGCCGGCAGCGATCGGACACCGCGACACCATCGTCTTCTACAGTGACACTCCCGACTTTCACTACGAACGTCCCGCAGAACCTGTGGATCTTCGCAGCGGCATCATCTGCTCTCCGAATAATTTCGACTACTCAGAACCCCTTGAAGATGGCCGCATCCGCATCACAGCTCTGGCGAACCCGCATTACTGGATAAACCTGCCCGCTGATGATTATGCCCGGGAAAAGGCGGCCTGGAACGATCGAATCATCGACAGCGCACTCAAACACATCCCCGACTTTCGGCCGCATGTGGTGGATACTGATGTGTTCACCCCCCGAACCATCCGCCGATTCACCGGGCACGACAACGGCTGCGTCTACGGTGCCCCCGAAAAATTCGTCAACGGACTGACACCGCTGAAAAACCTGTTTCTCTGCGGCACAGATCAGGGCTTCCTGGGAATCGTCGGTGCGATGCTGTCCGGCATCACCATCGCCAACAAACATCTGCTCAGATAATCCAGGCCTGAAGGGCCGTTCTCCCGGCACCATTCCGCCGCCACCACGCCTGGCCGTCGGCGAGGCGTCCCCACGCTGCTCCTCGTCAGAGACCTTCTGCAAATTCGGCGGGCCGGGCGACTCAATGAGGAGTTCTCGGAGCACTCATGGGCGGCTTTGTGTTTGCCGCGGCGACTGAGAAAGCCGGGGCAGAACAAAAAATCAACCCCGTGGCATTTTGGGGGGGCGTCTCTTTTTGCTCTACACGTCAACGTCAATGACACCATGACGCAGCATGAATTGCAGCGCTCTGACAATCCGGACGTAACGCTGTCCAGCTAAAAAATCTGTCGAAGTCCCCCCGCACCATCCTCCCGCGAAAACTCAAATACCACCAGCATCGCAGGCTGGTCAGCCTGAGCTTTCGCGGTCGCCGACGACACGGCCACCAGCACTTCACCGCCAGCCAGTTCGTTGCGGCTGGGGGACGACAAAGACTGTCGGACGGCCCGCAGAATCGATTCGCGGCTGGAACGCATAATCTCAGCAGGGTCCCATTCCGGGGCCTCTGTGGCCAGCCCCTGCTGAACTTCTGTCAGCAGGTTTTCACGGTGCGGGATGGATGCTGGCAGATAAACACCAAGCCAATCCGGCATAGTTGACGGTTGAGACCGCGCAAGCTGCAACCCATGCCGTGAAAGTACCTGGCGGAGTTCTTTCAGCACGTCTTCCGGAGAACCACGGCGAACTTTGACCACCACAACCTGCCAGTCACTTTCTTCCAACAGCAGTCTGGGCTGATCGGTGACTTCGGAGATTTCGGTGATTTCGGTGCCTGTCGGTTGGGGAGCGTCCTTAGCCATGGCGGCTAAAGGCGCAGGTGCAGAGTCCGCAGCGAAACGCGAGGCCGGAGCGGGCGCGGGACCGGGAGCAGCGGCACCTGACGGGGCCGAGTCTGCCCGGAAGGACGCAAGACCCTCGGTGGTTTTCACAGTGGACCACGGTGGGAAAAACAGCAGGATGGCCAGACCACAGGTGAGACATGTGGCGACGAGGGAAGTCGCCCGCAGTACGCTGCGCGGTGTTCGCCGCGGCCGGGAAATCCCGGGAACGTCTATTTTGAGCTGTGCGGGAACGACCGGCAATTGCTGCAGATGTCCCCGCAACCGGGCGCAATGATCCCGCAACGCACGTGCCCTGTCGGGAAAGCGTTGTTCAAGAACCCGGAGATTTGCCTGTTCCGCAGGAGTCAGTTCGCCGTCAAATTCGGCAGAAATCAGCGGAAACAGGAGCAGTTCGTCGGGTTGCACTGTGGGATTTTGGGGTACTTTTGACATGAGCCGGATGGTCAGAGGATGAAACACAGGGGCCGCGGGACGTGACGAACGGGAGCTGCCGTGAGTTCCCCCCAAAAACAACTTTGTCGAAAATTCCCGGAACTCAGCCGATGGCATGCGTTCCGCTTCGCGGACGATATGATAACTGACGTCGACGGCACCGTCGGTGCAAGTTCTTTTTTCCTGTTCAAAGTGTGGAATTTCAGAGTGCAGAACGCTCAGGATCTTCCGTCCGTCGGTGTTGTTCAGACACAGTACCGCCAACTGTTTCAGCCTCCCAACGAGCTGCTGTTTGCCAGTGGCGAGCGACTGGGCCCGGTCACGGTGGCCTATGAAACTTATGGTACGCTCAACGCCGATGCCAGCAACGCAATTTTCGTCTGCCATGCGCTCACCGGTGATGCTCACGCTGCCGGTCTGCACGAACAGAATGACCGCAAACCAGGGTGGTGGGATGGTTTCATCGGCCCCGGAAAAGGGCTCGACACCGATCGTTACTTTGTGATCTGCGCCAACGTGCTCGGCGGCTGCCAGGGCACAACCGGTCCCGGGGCGATCAATCCGGCCACCGGCCGTCGCTTTTGCCTTGGATTCCCGTTTCTGACGATTCGTGATGTCGTCACAGTGCATTCCGAACTGGTGCGCAGCCTTGGAATTTCCCGGTTACTTGCCGTGGTGGGCGGAAGCCTGGGTGGCATGCAGGTGCTGGAATGGGCGGTCAGATTCCCCGACCAGGTGCGGGCCGCCGTGGTCCTTGCTTCCGCCCCCAAACTGTCTGCTCAGGGCATCGCATTCAACGCGGTCGGTCGCCGTGCCATCTACGCTGATCCGGGCTTTGCCAACGGTGAATACTACGAGACCGAAGGCCCCCGGTATGGCCTTGCTCTGGCCCGCATGGTCGCCCACATCACCTACCTCTCTGAAGATTCCATCGAACTCAAGTTCGGTCGCCGCCTGCAGGACAGTCAGGAATTTGCCTACAGCATGCAGAAGGAAACCGAATTCCAGATCGAAAGCTATCTGCACTATCAGGGCAAACGCTTCGTTCAGCGATTCGACGCCAACAGTTACCTCTACCTGACCCGAATGATGGATTACTATGACCTGCAGGAAGGCTTTGCATCCCTCGCAGCTTCCCTCGAACGCTCAAAATGTCGCTTTTTTATCGCCTCCTACGACACCGACTGGCTGTTTCCCACCAGCCAGAGCCGCGAACTGGTGTCGGCACTGCTCAGCATCCGCAGACATGTCTCATTTATCGAGCTGCGGTGCCCCTTCGGCCACGATTCCTTTTTGATCGATCTGCCACCGCTTGCCGGTCTTGTGCGGCCGTTTCTGGATCGCACGCTGGAATCTGCAGGCTGAAAAACAAAAACAAAGAAAATGATCACGCGTGGCAGATTTCCGGCGTGCATTGCGACTCGTTTGGCCTTCACCTGATATCCGGCAGTGATGAACTGGTTTGACAGACAACCGTCAGAAAATCGCTGCAGCCCATCATTCAGGAAGTCCCAGCCATGTTGTTCAAAAAGTTGCCCGCCGTCGTCATGGCACTGGCGGCCTCGGCCGCGTTTCATCCCACCGCTCAGGCTCAGGCCCCTGACAACACCATCCCGGTGCTGATTCGCTTCAACGAGCCACCCGGACAGGCTCAGGCCGATCTGGTCAGCAGCCACGGCGGTATGGTGACGCGACAGTTCCGGATCGTCCCCGCTGTCGCCGCTCGCATCCCCCCCCAGGCCGCCGCAGCACTCCGCAATGCCCCGGGAATCGCCGCTGTCGAACCGGACGGCGTTGTGACGGCTCACGGCGAATACGACGTTGTCTGGGGTGTCAACACAGTCAAAGCCCCGATCGTGCATTCCGGTGCCTGGATCGGCCCGGAAACGGCCCCTGTCCCCATCAAGGGAACAGGTATCCGTGTGGCTGTCCTCGATACCGGCATTGATTACACCCATCCGGATCTGTGGGCAAACTACAGTGGCGGCTACGACTTCATCAACAACGACAGTGACCCCAGGGACGATCAGGGGCACGGAACCCACGTCGCAGGAACCATCGCCGCCCTGATTGACGGTTCCGGTGTTGTCGGTGTCGCCCCAGAAGTTCGACAACGCAGCTGCCGCCGGCCTGATCATCCTCGCATCCGCCGGAAACAGCGGTGCGGGAACCGACACTGTCGGCTGGCCGGCCAAGTATGACTCCGTGATCGCTGTCGCTTCCACCACCAGCACGAATGCTATCTCCAGCTTCTCCAGTACAGGCCCGGCAGTCGAAGTGGCCGCACCAGGCTCGTCCATCTACTCCACCCTGAACGGTGGCGGTTACGGATACAAAAGCGGCACTTCGATGGCCTGCCCGCACGCAGCCGGCGTTGCAGCACTCATCCTTGCTGCCGGAGTGACAGACAGCAACGGGGACGGCAAACGCAACGACGAAACCCGCTGGATTCTGAGTGCAACCGCAACAGACCTGGGAACCGCCGGACGCGACAATCTGTTCGGCAATGGCTTGATTAACGCCGAAGCAGCCGTGATTGTTGCGTTCGACTCCAATGCACCGC
This sequence comes from uncultured Chitinophaga sp., assembly GCA_964561125.1. Lineage (GTDB taxonomy): Bacteria > Planctomycetota > Planctomycetia > Planctomycetales > Planctomycetaceae > SXXK01. The sequence goes on from CAZLOQ010000020.1 coordinate 45,958, forward strand.
CGCCGCCACCGGCACCAACCTTCAACGCACCGTCCAGTCTGGCCGGCACTGTCTCCGGTTCCACCGTGAATCTCACATGGCAGGATAACTCCAACGTGGAAACCGGCTTTGAACTGCAATACGGCCTGAAGAACAAGAATAATGTGTCATGGGGCACCCCGGTGCTTCTGCCGGCCAACACCACCGCCACCTCTGTGACGCTGGGCAACGGCAGCTGGTCGTTCCGCGTGCGGGCCGTGAATGGCCCAGCAGCCACGGCCTGGTCGCCTGCCATCACGGTGACCGTGGGTACAAAGGGCGGTAAGAAGCGGTAGTCTGCCCGGAAAATTCATCCAGCGGTCGGGGCGACGAACACACGTTCGTCGCCCTTTTTTTGCGCAACCGCGATTCAGACGTCGCAGACCTGCACAGCCTGCTGCAGGCCGGCCAGCGGATCACGCGTCGGAATGAACTCGTGACCAACATAGCCCGTGTAGCCCAGTTCCACCAGCTTTCGCAGGATGGGAGGAAAGTTGATTTCCTGATTCTCGTCCAGCTCACAGCGACCCGGGTTGCCGGCTGTATGGATATGACCAAGGATATCCCGATTTTCTTCCAGACGTCGGATGACATCCCCATTCATCAGCTGCACATGGTAGATGTCAAACAACAGTTTCACGCGGGGGGATCCCACGCGGCGAACAATGTCGGCTACGTAATCGATGTCGTCTCCCTGATAGCCCGGGTGCCCCTTCATCGGATGGCTGCCGTCCCGCGTATTCAGGTGTTCAAGACAAATCGTCACATTCTTCGCTTCAGCATACGGTGCCAGCAGCTTCAACGCTGCCACACAGTTTGCAGCCCCATCCTCAGCACTGATTTCTCCGCTTGAAGGATCCTCAGGATTCAGCCATTTGTAGCCTGTGAAGGCAATCACATTCGGAAACCCGTACTCGGCACAGGCGTCGATCATTCGCTTTGTGGCCGCAATCACTTCAGCATGGAACTCAGGATTGTTGAACCCCCGCATAAATGGAGCCCCTGGCATTCCGTTGGGGGCCAGGGCACACACCAGACCGTACTTCTTCAGTGTGGGCCACGTTTCCGGATCACAGATCTCGATCGATTCACAGCCCAGACTGACGGCCACCTGGCAGGTTTTTTCCATGTCCCAGCATTCGCCGGCAATATTGAAACACCAGAACACGATTGAGTGATGGATATTGCCCTTGAGCCGGGCGGTGTCTGCGGTCATCCTGAAGTTCTCCTGATGTCTTCCCGCCGCCAGCACAGCGACGAGGTGGTGAGGAATCAGCAAAGAAACGTGTCCCGGAATGCTACTGGTTTCAAAGGCAGTTGCAATCAAAACCGCACCAAAGGCCTGCCTATGGTGCGAATCGCTGGCCGACCACCGACGAAAACCCAGTGCCAGCCTCTGAATGCCTCCGGAAGTGCCGGTTTTAACGCCGATAGAACCAGCAGAGCGTCGGCGAATCATCGGGGGCAGAGACATTCCGGGACGAGAGATGGCTGGCGGCCACCTTTCCCGGACGGGCACAGACTGAATGGTGGGGCATGACAGAAAAATCCCGACAAACGGCCCGCACCGGTTTGCTGCTGGCGGCCTTGTCCGCGGTGATTGGTCCCGTGCTGATTGGCATTGTCAGCGCCGGCTTCAGTCGTCCGTCGCAGAATCAGGGTGTCGGCAATCGGCAAGTCACCCCGCGGCAGCTGACGCAGGACAGCGAACATGCTCCGACGGAATCGACAACCGTGAGCGACGCGGGCTGCACTCGCATTCTGCGAGCCGATGTCGCTCCGGGATCGATCGTGGTCCTGCAGTCGATCGATCTGACCGGCAGTCGACATGGATTTTTCCTCAAGGCAGCCGGCTGCAGCGGGACTGGCAGCACCGGATGCGACGGAGTGCAGCAGAGCTTTGCAGAGTCCATGGTGGCGGATGGAGTTTTTACAGAGGTAGCGCGTGCCGCGACCATCGACTTTTTCTCTGATGTTCTGACCGACACGGAACCGCCCGAAGGTTCCGGGGCTGTGAGCGCGCTGCCGCCGTCCACCTTGAATTTCCGCCGACTGCTGTTGCCTCGGTTTACCGACCGTGGCCTGAATGACCTGGCGGTAGACTGCCCCTGCATTCACCGGGGCGAAGCAGTGACTGTGTATATTGACCCCGAAGTTCCACCGACCGAGTCCCGCATGGCGGCGGCGCTGTGCGCATTGCTCGAATCTCACCTGCGGCGAACAGGCGGAACATTAAGAACCTGCATAGAATCCGGACTGGGTTCAATCGATGACCTTGATGGCGATGGCCGGCTGACTGTTGTGCTCACCCGTCTCGACAGACGGAATCCAGGCGGGCTGCTGCAGTCAGATCGGGTGCCCGTGCTCGGCTGTGTGCGTGAAGCAGATTTTCTGGGGTCACAGACGGAGGCCTGCGGCGATATTCTCTACCTTGCTCCCGAAGGCTTGCAGATGCCCGGCAGCAGATCGCTGCTGGCCCATGAACTGGCACATGCGGCTGTGCACTGCCGACAGCGGCAGCGCTTGCAGCAGGGGCAGGGGAAACTTGTGATCCCCGACTGGTTTCATGAAGCGCTGGCACATCTTGCGGAGCATTCCGTGGTCGGGTCCGGAGAATTCTTCGAGCAGCGGCTGGCGGAATTTCAGCTGGGTCCGCAGAACTGCCCGGTGGTCACCGGTTTTCAGTCCGGCTGGGAGGCCGGGCGCGGTGGATCGAGACCGGCAGGGCTGCTGTTTCTGCAGAGTGCCTTACGGCGCCCGGTGAACGTGCCACAGTTGTTCCACACCAGTGAATCATTCGCTGAACTGCTCGACGGACTTCTGCGGCAGTCGTTCAGGGAGAGCCTGGCAGCGTGGGGACCACTGGCCGCCGGGCAGATACTGCGGGCACGTCCCCAGGCCATCACGCGCCTGCGTGCGGGAGCAGAGCACTCCGGTACGATTTACGGAACAGCATTCCAGTGCTGGCGCAGCGACTCCGGGCCGCTGACCATCGAAATTCAGTCAGACGCTGCCGCCGCACTGCAACTGACGGTGCTCACATTCGGCGGGGACGTGCGAGTAACCGCGGCTGACTGAAGGGCGTCAGCCACCGCCTGCAGACCTGCGGGCCTGCCAGTCATCAAGGGTGCAGATCACTTCACGGGCGTGAGCACCGTTGTAGTCTCCCACCACGCCATCCTCCGCCATATAATCAATCATCCGCGCTGCGCGGCCGTAACCCACACCGAGTGACCGCTGCAGGAGCGATACGCTGCCGCGACCTTCCCGGATCACAATCTCCACTGCCTGGTCATACAGGTCATCCTGAATGCGATTTTCGCTGCTGCCATCCGTACTCGCGGCTTTGGCGGCCTGTGAGGTGAGCCGCATCAGGTCCGCACTGTACTCAGGCTGCGAATCGCTGAAGAAATCAATCACTGCATTGATTTCGTCGTCGCTGACGTAGGTCCCCTGGGCGCGCGTGAGGTGACTTGTGGCGGGCGCCAGATAGAGCATATCGCCACTGCCCAGCAGTCGTTCAGCGCCGGATTCGTCCAGCACCACGCGGCTGTCCATCTTGCTGGCAACCTGAAATGAAATTCTTGCCGGCAGATTGGATTTGATCAGTCCGGTGATTACGTCAACGGTGGGTTTCTGTGTGGCCAGCACCAGATGAATGCCGACGGCGCGGGACTTCTGGGCCAGACGAATAATGCAGGCTTCCACGTCTTTCCCGGACGTCATCATCAGATCTGCCATCTCGTCGGCAATGATCACGATATACGGCATGCGTTCGGGAATATCAGCCGCATCGGCGTCGCCGACAGCGATACCCAGCCGATCCAGAATATCAGCGCGTCCCAGCCGATTGTACTGCTCCAGATGCCGCACGCCGACCCTTGCCAGCAGGTCATAGCGTTCTTCCATCTTGTCCACGGCCCACGCCAGCACGGTCTCAGCCTTCCGCATATCGGTTATCACCGGATGCATCAGGTGAGGAATCCTCTTGTAGGGGCTCAGTTCCACCATTTTCGGGTCGATCATCAGCATTCGCACTTCATCGGGAGTGCGGGCCATGAGCAGCGAAAGAATCAGCGTATTCAGGCACACGCTTTTTCCCGTCCCCGTGCGCCCGGCAATCAGCAGGTGCGGCATCTTTGCCAGATCCACCACCAGCGGACGACCACTCACGTCCTTCCCCAGAAACAGCGGCAGTCGCAGATCCTCAGCTGATGATCCGCTGCTCTGCAGCAGCTCGCGAAGTCGCACCATCACCTGCTTGTCGTTCGGAACTTCAACACCGACAGTGTTCCGCCCGGGAATCGGGGCCACCACGCGAACGGAAGGCACCCGCAGCGCGATCGCCAGATCATCTTCAAGTGCCGTGATGCGATTCAGCCGCAGACCTTTTTCAAGCTCCAGCTCGAACTGAGTCACCACCGGGCCGGTGTCAATTTCAGCCACCTTGACGTTCAGACCGAATTCGACAAAAGCACGCTCAAGCGTGGTTGCAGCCACGCGAGCCTTCTTCGCCAGCTGCTCGTATGGAAACTCTTCCGGCTCCTCCAGAATCTTCGGGTCCGGAAGCGAAAATCCCTGACGCTGAATGCTGTCAGGAGTTTGGGCGTCGGGGTTGTGCAGACTGAGCGTCGCTGGTGCATTGATGCGAATCGAGCGATCGGTGCCAGGGCACTCGGCAGCCGAGACACCGTCAGGTGTGCCCGGCATCGCAGCGGCAACAGTGGCCGGCTTCAGCGCTGCGGCAAACGAAATCACCGTCGGCTCGTCCACCGACTCAGCCGCGGTCGCCGGTCCGGAACTGACAGAGAGCGGAGCCTGACCCGGTGGGCCGGATGCTGTTTCAACTGGTGCTGACACGGACTCATTCACCGCGGGGACAGCACGCTGCCGCGTTTTCGGGGCGAGAGCGGCAGGAGCAGGCGAAGCTGCTGGCGCTACGCGGCGGCGCGGCAGAACCCGGCGCACCGTCCAGCCCGCAGCGTCAGCCGTCAGCGTCACCGGCAGCAACGCGAATTTCAGGGTGGGGAAGAGCAGATCTGTGAGTGGTGTCAGCAGCACTCCAGCCAGAAACAGACTGCCTGTCAGAATGAGGATGCCGTGTGCAGAGAAGTGTTCAGAAAGCAGGAGTCCCAGGATAGCGCCGGTTCGCCCGCCACTGCCCCACGTTGAACCGCTGGAGAACCCAGGCAGCAACAGGTGCAGAATGGCAGTTGCGGACAGTACCACGAGCGTTGTGCCTGCGAGTGTCGGCACGGTGCCGCGCGAAGGTTCTCGCAGAAACAGTCGCAGGTCCCACGAAATCAGACAGCCCAGAAGCAGCCAGACACCCGCCCCGAACCACTGCAACAGGTGATAGGCAAATGCCGCTCCGGCAATTCCGCAGATGTTCAGCGGGACTTCGCGCCGGGGAAAGACAAGCGTCGATGGAGGATCCGCAGGGTCATAGCTGAGGAAACTCAGGCCCGCAAACACGGCAAGGGCAAGCAGTCCCAGTGCCAGCAGATCAGTTTTGAGACGGTCGAAATCGAACATGGACAAAATCCGGCTCAGAAAACGGCGGAACCAACTGAAAACTATCACCCGAAAATCAGTCTGTTGCTGCAAAAATGCAGCGTATGCAGCAAATCTGCATCACGCTTGCAGGCGAGAACGATCAGGGGGACTGGTCCGCGTCGCCCGTGGGCAGCGAAACGAGCGATTGTGCCGCCTGCGACGGCTCACAATCCCACCGCGGTCGCTGGTCTGCATCACGATGGATTGCTACAAGAACCACGTTCAGCAGATTTGACTGAGGGCCGTGGCTATGAATGATTCCGCAGAACTGTCGATCAGTGCACGCCGCGAAGTGCTGGCAGCGGCCTTTGCTGCATGGATGTTTGCTGGGCTTGAAAACGGACTGTTCGTGCTCATTCATCGTCAGATGATGCGGGAACTTCTTGGCCCGGCGGCCGCAGAAGCGATGATTCTGCAGTGGCTGGCATGGAACCAGGCCGCTTTTATGCTCGGAGCGGCTGCCGGCGGATGGCTCTTCGGCTGGCTCGGCGATCGCGCCGGTCGCACGCGCGCTCTGGGCTGCAGCGTCCTCTGCTATTCACTGCTCACTCTGGCAGCATGGTTCGTCCACGATCCGTATCTCATGTGGGGCGTTCGTTTTCTGGCGATGCTGGGATTCGGCGGCACATGGCCCAACGCCGTGTCACTTGTCGCCGAAGCATGGCCCGGTGCATCACGGCCCTTCCTCGCCGGACTGCTGGGCACCGCTGCAAATGTCGGCATGGTGCTGATGGGAGCGATCGGCTGGGTGCAGCCCGTCACAGACACCCACTGGCGCTGGACTCTGCTCGTTGCTTCCACGCCCGCTGTCGTCGGACTCTGGATTCTGCGGCGAGTACCGGAATCACAGCGCTGGCTGAGCGAGCGTCGGGCAAACACCGCGAAACAACCGGCCGGGCCGGCCGCGGCCGGGACACGCGCCGGAAATTTCCGACAGCTCTTTCGCCCGCCGCTGCTGCAGCACACACTCCTCGGCATCGCACTCGGATCGGTCCCCGTCATCGGCACCGCTGCAAATGGCAACTGGGTTGTCCCCTGGTCCGATCGTGTGGCCGCGGATCGCGCACAGGCGGAACTCCGCGCAGCAGATCCGTCCGTGTCAAAGACCACCCCCGATGGCACTCAGACAACTCCGAAGTCCCGCCACCGCAGCGCTGCACAGGTCTCCCGTGACAAAGCCTTCACGCTGATTTCCCGGTCCGGCGGCGGTGTGCTGGGAAGTCTTGTCGGAGGTATTGCTGCAACGCTTGCCGGCCGCAGGCTGTCCTATTTTCTGATCAGCCTCGCCTCGCTGCTCACCAGCACCGTGCTCTTCACACAACTCAGTCCAGGACACCCATGGTTCAATACCGCCGCGTTCCTGCTGGGAATGTTTGGCGTCACCTACTTCGGCTGGCTTCCGCTGTTCCTTCCGGAGCTCTTTCCCACACGCGTGCGTGCAGCCGGGAGCGGTATCGCGTTCAATTCCGGACGCATCGCAGCGGCCGCAGTCACGGTGTCCATCGCCCTGTGGATGCAGAACACAGCAGTCGACTACCCCCTGATCGGCCTCTGCACCGGCCTGATCTACGCCGTCGGTATGCTCATCATCTGGCTGGCCCCCTCACGCCCCGCCGCAGAGAGCTGAATTACAAACTGTCATTGTCCAGCCGGTAACCTTCAGCTCCGACGGGGCAAGCCCGTCGGGGGCTGCAGGGGTGTTGGTGGTGTGGGGTAGCTGCGAACCTTTAGCTCCGACGGGGCGAGCCCGTCGGGGGCTGCAGGGGTG